>DATEGJ010000236.1:0-3870 GCA_035280105.1 Thermoplasmata archaeon | reverse complement strand
GGTCACTATCCGAAATCGGTACAAACGCATCTCCGTGGCAATCGGGATGGCCAAGTAAGTCAGCCCTCCGACACATTCCCCGGAAAGTTTAAGCGAGCCCGTCCCTTCCGAACCCTCCTCACGGTGAGCGAGTGGCTTCGGACACGGTGGAGAAAGGGGACATCGTCTGGATCGAATACGATGCATGGACGATCAACCCGAACGGGACGCAGACCCTCTTCGACACGACCCACGAAGAGGTCGCGAAGAAAGAAAGCAAGCACGACGAGAAGAAGGTCTACATTGAAGTCCCCGTCGTCGTCGGTCGTGGCCGCCTGTTCGAAGGACTCGACTCGGCGCTCGTCGGCATGAAGGTCGGGGAGACGAAGGAGGTCCTGATCCCGCCTGAGAAAGGCGCGGGAGCCCGAGACCCGCGGCTCGTCGAACTGCGTACAGAACGCGAATTCCTCCGCCAAGAGATCAATCCCGAGGTCGGGATGGAGGTCGCGATCAGCGGGAAGCACGGTGTCGTGACCGCCGTAAGTGCGGGAAGGGTGCGAGTCGACTTCAACAACCCGTTGGCGGGAAAAACGCTGAAGTACATCGCCCGAATCACCCGCAACGCGAAGACGCCCGAGGAGCGCGTTCGCGCGATCATCGACATGGACTACGGACTCGCCGATCAATTCAAGATTCACCTCAAGGACGGGGCCGCGGAGATCCAGATCCCGGACGTCGGCAAGACGGATGAGAAGTGGTTCGTCTCCAAGTTCCGTGTCGTGGCGGATCTTCGCGAACTCTCGGGACTCAACTCGATCCGATTCATCGAGGAGTACGAGAAGAAGGAACCGAAGCCGGAGGAGAAGGCGAAGGCGCCGGAAGCGGAGCCGGCGAGCCGTGAAGAACGAGCGAAAGAGGAGCCTGCCGCGCCGGCCGCGACGAGCAAGCCGAGGAGGAAAGCGACCGCCACAAAGGCGAAACCCGCGAAGAAATCGCGTGCGGAAGAGGAGCTCCCTGCCTCCCAAAAGTCTCCCGAAGAACTCTGACGTCGTCCGGTCGCGGATTCGCGATCTCGTTGCCCGAAGAATTAATGGTCGGCCAAGGCCTCGTTGCCGCGCTCGGGTCGCCTAGCATGGATAGGGCACCCGCCTCCTAAGCGGGTTATCTGGGGTTCAAATCCCCACCCGAGCGTCACGGTTCGACGGACCCATGATTGAGGTTCAGCAGTTTCTTCGCTGCGGCGTGAGGGTCGAGCTTCCGATCCGCCAC
The DNA here is from genome assembly GCA_035280105.1 of Thermoplasmata archaeon. GTDB lineage: Archaea > Thermoplasmatota > Thermoplasmata > RBG-16-68-12 > RBG-16-68-12 > RBG-16-68-12. The sequence continues at coordinate 2,622 of DATEGJ010000236.1, read as the reverse complement.
ATCAACCGCGAGTCGATCGAATTCCTTGCCTCCTCGTGACTTCTCGCCGACGCGACGCGCGAGAAGCCGCTGGGCGTTCTCCAAGATCTCGAGTCGAGCGCGGGCCACGTCGCGCGTTCGGCGCAGGCCGGACTCGGCGAGGTACGCTTCGTGTTTCGTCATCGCATCGGCCAGTTCCTGGATCCCTCGTCCTTCGATCGCGGCGGTTCGGATAATCGGCGGGGTCCAGCCATCGCGGGCCATTAGCTGGAACTTCAGGTTCGCGATGAGGACGTCCTCGTTGCCGAGGTCCACCTTGTTCACGACGTAGACGTCCCCGATTTCGAGGATCCCCGCCTTCATCGTCTGGACGCCGTCTCCGGTCAGCGGCATCTCGACGACAACCGTCGTGTGCGCGCGGGTCGCAATCTCGACCTCGCTTTGTCCCGCACCAACCGTCTCGACGAACACGAGGTCCATGCCGAGCGCGTCAAGCACGCGCACTGCATCGAACGTAGCGAGGGCGAGCCCGCCAGCATGACCGCGGGTCGCCATCGATCGGATGAAGACGCCTGGATCGATGCCGGTGTCCGCCATCCGGATCCGATCGCCTAGCACGGCGCCTCCGGAGAACGGTGACGTCGGATCGACCGCCACCACCCCGACCTTCTTCCCACCCGACCGGAACGTTCGCACGAGACGGTTAATCAGGGAACTCTTCCCGACGCCCGGCGGCCCCGTGAATCCGACGATGTGCGCGCGGCCGGTATGCGGGTAGATGCGCGCCAGGGCTTCGATTGCCTCGGGTTCATCATCTTCGATCAGCGAAATCAGTTTTCCGGCCGCGCGCTTGTCGCCATCGAGGAGTGACGCGACCAGAGAGCGAACGGAATCGCGCGACGGCGAAGCGGGTGCCTTGCGGACCGGCACGCCGTCAGGCCCCTTTGCCCGTCCGTTCGAAGAAAGTGACGATGTCGCTGAGCGGCGTCCCGGGGCCAAAGACCACTCGAATCCCTGCCTTCTTGAGCTTCGGGACGTCTTCTTCAGGAATGATGCCCCCGCCCGCGACGACGATGTCGCCCGCCTTTCGTTTCTTGAGCAGCTTCACGACGGCGGGGAAGAGAGTCATGTGGGCGCCGCTCAAGCACGACAGGCCGATCGCGTCGACGTCCTCCTGAATCGCCGCTTCGACGATGTCCTCCGGCGTCTGGCGGAGACCGGTGTAGATGACTTCCATTCCTGCATCGCGCAACGCGCGGGCGACAACCTTCGCCCCTCGGTCATGGCCGTCCAGACCGGGCTTCGCGATGAGCACGCGGATCTTCTTCGGCATTCGGTCCCTCAATAGAGCAGCGGTTCCTCCCAGACGCCGAAGACCTCACGCATCACGTCGCAGATTTCTCCGAGAGTCGCCTTCGCACGAACCGCATCGAGGATGAGGGGCATCGTGTTGTCGACGCCCTCGCAGCCCTCCCGAAGTCGAGCGAGTGCGCGAGTGTGTCGCTTCGAATCCCGGGTTCGGCGGATTCTCCGCAGCCGCTCAAGTTGCGCGCGAAAGGAAACTTGGGTAACACGAAGCGGTTCGACCTCGGACTGCTCGTCGACCACGTAGTCATTCACCCCGACGATCGTCCGCTCCTTGTCCTCGATCTCTCGCTGGTAGCGGTAGGCGGAGTTCGCGATCTCCTGCTGGAAGAACCCTTTCCGGATCGCGGGGATCACCCCGCCCATCTCCGCGATTCGATCGAAGTACCGATAGGATTCCTCCTCGAGTTCGTCGGTCAGGGCCTCGAGGAAGTACGATCCTCCCAGCGGGTCTACGGTGTTCGCGACGCCGCTTTCGTGCGCCAGGATCTGTTGCGTCCGGAGGGCGATGCGCGCGGCCTTCTCGTTCGGCACTTGGAAGGCCTCATCATACGCGTTCGTATGCAGGGATTGGGTGCCGCCAAGGACCGCAGCGAGGCCCTGAATCGTCGTGCGAACAATGTTGATCTCGGGCTGCTGCGCCGTGAGACTGACGCCTGCGGTCTGCGTATGGAATCGAAGGAGCCATGATCGTGGGTTCTTCGCCCCGAACGTGTCGCGCATCTCCCGTGCCCAGATCCGCCGAGCGGCGCGGTACTTCGCGAGTTCTTCGAAGAGGTCGTTGTGGGCGTTGAAGAAGAAGGAGAGCCGCGGAGCGAAGTCGTCCACCTTGAGGCCCCGGTCGATCCCCCAGCGGACGTACTCCATGCCGTTCGCGAGCGTGAAGGCGAGTTCCTGCGCGGCCGTCGCTCCCGCCTCCCGGATGTGATACCCGCTGATCGAGATCGTATTCCACGCGGGCGCGTGCGTTGAGCCATACTCGAAGGTGTCGACGACGAGCCGCATCGACGGCTCCGGCGGGAAAATCCACTCTTTCTGCGCCTGGTACTCTTTGAGGATGTCGTTCTGAATCGTCCCACGCAATTTCGTGAACGACACACCGCGTTCCTCGGCCATCGCCAGGTACATCGCCCAGATGACGGAAGCGGGGCTGTTAATCGTCATCGAGGTGCTGACCGTGCCGACATCGATGCCGTTGAACAGGATCTTCATGTCCTCGAGGGAGGAGACCGCCACGCCACAGGTGCCGAACTCGCCTTTCGCCTCCGGCTGATCCGT
>DATEGJ010000235.1:0-7740 GCA_035280105.1 Thermoplasmata archaeon | reverse complement strand
AACCGTCCGGCGGCCGGAGAATGCGGTGGCAACCGCCGCATCGATTGCCGTCCGCGCGGCGCGCACCACCTCGGGACCGACGCCGTCGCCATCGATGAGGGGGATGATCGGATCGTCCGGGACCTGGAGGCCTGCCTGCGTGATCAGGATCTTATGTCCCCGCCCCGGAGCCCGCAACACGAGGCGTTCCGAAGGCATCCGGGTCCCTCACGAGCGTTCGTCGACCGGGACGTACGGGAGGTCCTTCGGGCCGACGTACCAATCGAGGGGCCTGAGGAGGCGGTTGTCCTCCCAGTATTCCATGACTTGGGCCGTCCAGCCAGCGATCCGTGCGAGGGCGAAGACCGGGGTGAAGAGGTCCGTGGGAATCCCGAGGCCGTGGAACACGAGGCCCGAGTAGAAGTCGACGTTCGGGTAGACGTGCTTCTCGGCGAGCTCGCGGATGACGGTGTCCTCGATCGCGGTCGCGATTCGGAAGTAGGTGTCGTCTCCGTGCATCTCCGCGAGGCGGCGCGCGTATTCCTTGAGGACCAGGGCGCGAGGATCGTACGTCTTGTAGACACGGTGGCCGAATCCGAAGACCTTCTCCTTGTTCCGCAGCGCGTTGAGGACGTACGCCTCGGCCGTTTCCGGCCGCTGGATTCGTTCGATCGTGTTCAGGGACGCCTCGATTGCGCCTCCGTGAAGCGGGCCTTTGAGGGTCGCGATCGCGGCGACGATGGTGCTGTAGAGATCCGTGAGCGTCGATGCGGCGACCGTGGCAGCGAAGGTGGACGCGTTCATCCCGTGGTCCGCGTACAGGATCATCGCCACGTCCATGATCCGAGCGAGGACGGGATCCGGCTTCTTTCCTGTCGTCATCCGGAGGAAATCTTCCGCGTGACTCAGGTCCGGATCGGGCCTCAGGACCCGCTGACCCCTGCGCACGCGTTCGTACGTCGCGACGATCGTGGCGAGTTGAGCCACGAGCCGCTGGGCCTTGCGGAGGTTCGCCGCGCGGGTCGTGTCATCGCGTTCCGGGTCGAAGTTGTACATGTACGAGACGGTCGTCCGGAGCACGTCCATCGGATGCGCGTGTTCCGGCATCGATCGGAGCAGCCGCAGCGCCGAGGGCGGGAGCGTTCGACCCCCCGCGAGATCGGCCTTCGCTTTCTCCAGCTCCTCTCGATTCGGCAAGCGCCCTTGGAGCAGAAGGAAGACGGTCTCCTCGAACGTGGAATGGGCGGCGAGGTCTCGGATGTCATACCCCCGGTAGAGGAGACGTCCTCGCTGCCCGTCGATGAAGCAGATCGACGTTTCCTTAACGTACACGTCATCGAGCCCTTTGTCGATGCGAGGCATCGCAAGGCTTCCTTTCGTCTGAGACCCCATTCGATCGCCTCAGGCCGGCGCAATCGAAGGATGGCAGTCGTTTCCGATGAAAGCGAATGAGGTCCGACCCCGGCGGAAAGAGGGCGAAGACATCCTCCTCGTACTCGTCGGCCCCCGCATGCTCGTCTGTCCAGGGATACTAAGGTGGGCTCGTATTAAAAACCAAGGTTCCAATCTGCGTGGACGCACTCCCGCTACGCCGGAATGCGAACGATGGCGTCCGCCATGATGCCGATCAGGACGAGGGCCAAATACACGCCCGAGAACTTGTAGCCTGCCCATGCGGTCTTGGCGTCCGGGTTCGCGAGGAACTTGGCGGTGAGGACGAGCATGATCGCGCCCGCACCGATCGCGACGACAAGATACACGACCTCGAATGCCGATGTGAAGAAGAACGCGATGCTGGCGACCGCGAGGATCGCGGTGGAAAGGCCAATCGCCCACGCGGACGTGCGCTCGTCGCGGACGGCTGGCAGCATCGGGATGCCGGCGCGGCGGTAATCGTCGCGGCTTCGAAACGCAAGCGCCCAGAAATGCCCTGGGGTCCATAGGAAGACGAGCAACGCGATCAAGATGGAAGGAAGGCTGATTGCGTTCGATGCGGCTGCAGATCCCGCAAGGGCAGGGAAGGAACCCGCGAGTCCGCCAACGACGATGTTGCTCACGTGGGTGCGCTTCAGTCCAAGCGTATACACGCCGATGTAAACGACGTAACCCAGGCCGATCATCACCGCTGTCAAAGGGTTGAGGGCGACCGCCGCAACGAGGAGGCCTAGGGCGAACAACGCGATGCCGAACTCAAGCGCATGGGCCGGCGGGTTGATGCGGTGTTCGGGTAGTGGCCGAGTCCGGGTCCGCCGCATGACGGAATCGAGGTCGCGGTCCAGGTAATGGTTCGTCGCGCTCGCGCCGGCGGCCGCGAGGAAGCCCGCGAGGATGAGAACGCCGAATCGCCAAGCGTCGATCGAGGCTCCGCTGGTCGCGATATACCCCGTGGCTGCGACAAGGAGGAGGAGCGCGTCGATGCGCAGTTTCATCAATTGAACATAATCGCCAAGAGCCACAATCCACGCTCGACGAGCGCTATTTCCACACAGGTCTTAACCCTTTGTCGCGCGGCCGCTGCGGCGACGCACAGACGCCGAACGATTGGCGCGGCGTTGGCGGCGGAGATACCAATCGCAGTCCGATCGGACGGGGCATACGTCGCACCGCGGGTTTCGTGCTTTGCAGAGCGAACGCCCGTGGGCGATGATCGCGAGATGCCACGCCTTCCGTTTCTCTGGTGGCGTCCATTTCTCGAGCGCAGAACGGATCGCCTCGTAGTCTGCGCGCCTCGTCAGATTCCATCGCCGCGCGATGCGGGCGATATGGGTGTCGACGGGGAACGTCGGATGTCCTCCCGCCATCGCGAGGACGACGTCGGCCGTCTTGGGTCCGACGCCGGGAAGGGCCATCAGCTCCTCGCGTGCCTGTTCCGTCGGCAGGGCGAAGACCCGCTCGATCTCGCCGTCCCACCGCTCGAGCACCGCGCGTGCGATCGCGAGGATTCGCGGGGCTTTCTGTCCCGCGAGCCCCGCATGCCAGATCGCCTGTCGAATGTCCCGTTCCGATGCGACCGCGAGCCGTTCCGGCGTGATGGCCCCGAACCGCTGTCGAAGTCCCTCGAGACCGCGACGCTCATTCGCCACGGTCGTGCTTTGCGAAAGCACGGTCGAGATCAGGACCTCGAACGGCGTCATTCCTCGGGTCCAGTCCGGGACCGGATACATCGCCTCGAGCGTCGCCATCGTCCTCAGAAACGCGGGCCGGTCCACGGGCCGGCATCGATGGCGGGCGAGAAAAGCGTATCAACCGCTCACGAACGAGCGCACCATCGTGATCACGTTCCGCGGCCGCTCTCGGAGCCGCCGCGTGAAGTACGGGAGCCAGTTGGGCCCGTACGGAATGTACTCGGCGACCTGATGGCCCGACCCGACGAGCTCGGCTTTCAACGGATCACGCACGCCTTGGAGCATCGCGAAGTGGAACGGTACGGGATGGTCTCGGTGGAGGTCGAGCGCCCGCTGAATCATCCGTCCGTCGTGGGTGGCGACGGCGAAGTCTCGAGTGCGGGTGAACAAGGTCTCCAGGTAAGAATGGTAATGGCGATCGACGTCGGCGCGGGCGGTGTACGCGACCTCGGGCGTCTCCTTGTACGCGCCTTTCACGAGTCGAATGCGCGCGCCAACCTTGAGGAGCCGGTCCATGTCGGATGCCGTCCGCCGCAGGTTCGCCTGGAGGCAGATGCCGATGAGCGGGTAGCGTTTCAGGAGGCCTTCGCAGATCCAAATCGTATCGTCGGTCGTCGCTGAACTCTCCATGTCCAACCAGAGGACACGGCCGTCCGCTTTCGTGGTTTCGAGGACGGGGGTCATCTGCGATAGCGCGTATGCCTTGTCGATCAGCACGCCGAACTGCGTCGGCTTCAGGCTGACGGCGCCTCGGATTGCTTCGGCGCGCATCGTCCCGAGCAACCGCAGATATTCCCGAGTCGTTTCTTCGACGGGAGCCGTTTCGCGGTAGTGCTCGCCGAGATGATTCACGATCGCCTCGATCCCGCGGGCGTTGGCCTCCTTCGCGACGCGGATCGCGTCCGCCATCGTCTCCCCCGCGACCCACTGTCGAGCGAAGCGGGTGAGGAGCCCCATCGACCCGCGCGAACCCCGACTGAGACTCAAATAGGTTCCGAACCGACGACGTCCGAGAAGCGGTCAGATGGGTTTGCGGCAGGACATGCAGAATCGAACAAATTCCGGGTTCAAGCGCCCGCAACTCATGCATCGAACCCGCACGTCCGAGGTCCGCTCGGCGCGCTCGCGCGCCGTGTTTGCACTCCCGGCACCCGATACGACGCCGACGAGGAGGAAGATCCACCAGAGTCGGATGAGCCACCCGCCGACTCCTGCGAGGACGCCGCCGATCACGACCAGGATCATCAGCCCCAGGAGCGTCCCGAAGATCGACAGCACACCGAGGGATCCGCTCATCGCCGCTCCGATCGTACCCGTGATGAAGCTGAAGAACGCGTAGAGGATGATCACGATGCCAACGATCGTGAAGATTGCACCGACCAAGAGGACGGTTACCGCCGTCCAGCCAAACGGGAAGGTCGGGGGATTCCGTTGGACGCGTGGCACGGCATAGGGCGAGGACATGTCCATGTTGATCGTCCCGAGCATCCCAATGAGATGTCGGGCTTGCGTCGGTTTCCTTCCCGATAAAGGTTTCAGCGGCGTTCCCACGGCCGAAACTCAGGTCCTCCGGGGACGGACCGAGTCCGAGACGACCGGGAATCCTTAAATCGTGTTACGCGTCTGGTGCGGGTATTACGCGCCGACGGCCGAACCATGCGGCTTTGTGGTAGACCCGTGCCACTCGATCCGGTCTTGTTTGTCATCCTTGCCCTCGCCTTGGGATTCAAACACAGCTACGATGCCGACCATCTCGTCGCGGTCTCGAACTTGTTGACCCGCAGCAAGAGCCTGCGGAAGACCGCATGGATGAGTGCGAGTTGGGCGGCGGGACACATGGTCACCGCGACGGTCATCACCGTGCTGCTCTACGAGTTCCGCCAGTCGGTCCTGAAGGACGTCTTGGGAAACCTCGAGCTCGCGGTGGCGGTGATGCTCGTCGTCATCGGCGTTTTCGGTCTCCTCGTCGAGTTTGGGTTCATCCACCGTCACCCCCACCGACACGAGACGGAGGAGCACGAGCATATTCACGTGGACCCGCACGGGGAGCGCGATCCTGGCACTGATGCACCACGTCCAAGTGGGATCGCCACGGAGCACCGCGCGATGTTCGGCATCGGAATCGTCCATGGACTCGCGAGCAACGACGAGTTGCTGATCCTGTTCGTCGCATCGCTCAGCGTGACGTCGTTGCCGGGGCTGCTCGGAGGCGTCGCGGTCTTCAGCCTTGGCGTCGTCATCGGGATGGTCGTCTTCGGACTCGGCATCTCGTATCCGGTCTCTCGATGGGGGAGCGCGCGGGTCCGTCGGGTCGTCAACATCGGCGCTGCGGTCCTCAGCATCTCCTACGCCGCCTACCTGTTCCTAGGGTTCGAGGGCATCAATCTCCTTCCGTTCGCACGCCTCTAATTCCGTCGGGCAATCCCTTAAGTGGAACCGAGGCGCTGACTTCGATGATGGACTTTCCGCGAAAGATGGATCAGGCCCGAACCCTCTCGGATCTGTTCGAACTCGTCAAGCGCGCGGTCGAGACGGTCCTTGGCCGGACGCGTGCCGGTCTGATGCTCGCCCTCGCGGACCTCGGCAACCATCCGCAAGGATTCCTCGGCGCCTTCTATCCGGTCGCGAGCAACGTGATCGTGATGAACAAGGTTCCGCTCCTCCGAATTCAGGAGACGAACCCCGGCCTCTACAAACCCTACGCCTTCTATGTCTTGCTCCACGAGTACCTGCACTCCGTCGGCTTCGTCGACGAACGCGTGTGCCGCGAGCAGGCGCACCGGATCCTCGAGACGCTCTTCGGCGCGGACCACATCGTCACCCAGGTTTCCGGTGACATGACTCGGTTCTTCCCGAACCTGGTATTCCCGGACGCGGCATGGCAGCCGTCCGAGCTCCATCTCGAATTTGTCCCGGGCTTCGATCGCGGATCGGCGACGTACATCGCGTGATCGGTAATCATCGAGCCGGGTGAATAAAAAAGTAGAAATACGGTACGCCCACTGCGCGGAGCGCGGAGCGGGGAGATGGCGATCGCGACTTGGCGTAAGGCGATTGCGGAGTTCATCGGCACCTTCACCCTGATCTTCATCGGCGCAGGCGCGATCATCTCGACGGGCGGCAGCAGTCTGCTCCTCATCGCCCTCGCACACGGGCTCGCCATCGGCGTGATGGTGTCCGCCTTGGCCCGCTTCTCGGGTGCCCATTTCAACCCCGCCGTGACGCTCGGCGCGTTGGCGGGTCGGCAGATATCGATCCGACTCGCAATCATCTACTGGATGTCCCAACTGCTCGGCGGCACCGCGGGTGCGTTCGCGCTGCTCGGAATCTTTCCCGTGGCGACTTGGCAGCCGAGTCACTTGGCGACGCCCGCACTCGGTGCAAACGTCACCGTGAGTTCGGCGATCCTCCTCGAAGCGATCCTCACGTTCTTTCTCGCGATCGTCATCTACGGGACCGGGATCGATCCGAAGGGGACTTTCAACGCGGTCGGCGGCCTCGCGATCGGACTGACAATCTCGATCGACATCATGATGGGCGGTCCGTTGACCGGCGCCGCGATGAATCCGGCACGCTGGTTCGGACCCGCGGTCGTCTCTCAGTTCTTCGATAACTGGTACGTGTATTGGATCGGTCCCTTCCTCGGCGCCACCATCGCCGGACTTTTGTACAGCCGCGTGTTCCTCGAAAAGTCGCCTTGACGACACTCGAATTCGCGTCGCGAACGCGTTGATTCAGCTCGCGCGAAATCTTGACGGAATGTTTAAATTGGACTGGAGGGTCCCCGAGATGTTATGATGCGGGAGACCGCTCCGGCGAAGGCCGCCGTGCCGCAGCAGCCCCCGGTCCGCGAGCCCCCGGTCAAGTTCCGCTCGGGGAAACACACGGCGATTGTGAAGGAAGTTTTTGACATCGCGCCGAAGTATCCCGAGACATACCTGATCCGATTCACGTTTGAAAACGAGCCGGTGTTCGACTTCGAGCCCGGCCAGTTCATTTCGATCTTCGCCGAGAAAGATGGGAAGCGGATTTCCCGCCCGTATTCGATCGCATCCTGGCCCGAGAACAAGGCCTACCTGGAACTTTGCATCAAGGTCGTCGAGGGCGGGTTCATGTCGAACTATCTCCATCACGTACCTCCCGGGACGAAACTCCCTTCGATCGCCCCGCTCGGCCGGTTCGTCATGCAGGAGCCGATCCCGTACGACACGGTGTTCGTCGCGACCGGCACGGGGATCGCACCGTTCATCTCGATGATGGGCCACATCTGGGAGCAAGGCCTCGACGACGGCCACGAGTTCCACATGGTGTTCGGCGTGCGGTATGTCCACGACCTCATCTACCGCGATCTGGTCGAGAAGTGGGAGCAAGAGCACAAGAATTTCCACTTCTATCCGACGATTTCCCGTCCCGAGACGCCCGACTGGAAAGGCCGGGTGGGGTATGTTCAGAAAGTCCTCCAGAACGACATCAAGGACCATCGTAACAAGCAGGTGTTCATTTGCGGCCTTCATGATATGGTCGAGGACGTCAACAATTTGTGCAAGAGCCTCGGCTTTGCCTACGTGCGATTTGAGAAGTGGGACTGAGCGTCGTTAGGGCTTCAGCCGCCGCCAGACCTTGCCGATCAGGTCTC
>DATEGJ010000234.1:0-3157 GCA_035280105.1 Thermoplasmata archaeon | reverse complement strand
CCGGTGCCTGGTCAAATCCGCTCGCCACTCCCGATTCGCTCCTGATCCTCCTCGCCGCGTCGGGACTTGCGACCGCCGTGTCGGCCCCGCTTTCAGCCCGCGTGGCCCGGTTCGTCGCCAACCGTTGGTCCGCATCCGACCCCCGGCACATCTCAGCCGCCTCGATTCTGGTGTTGATCCTCCTCTTGGGCTTCGTCACAGGAGGACCCGGCCTCGCGATCGCCGCGGTTTCGACCGTGGTGGGCCTCGTCCCCGTCGCGTTGCGCGTCCGTCGCGTCCATCTGATGGCGTCGCTCCTCGTTCCCGTCCTAATTGGGTCCTTGGTGGTCGCCTGAGGAAAAGGGTAAAGAGGATTGCCCCGCATTGCAACGCGGGGGCCCATGGAGGCAGTACGACCGCGCTCCGCCGTCCTTCTCGAGGAACTCTCCTACGTCCTCGCGAGCCGTCAGCGCGAGAAGGTTCTTGCAGCGCTCGTCCCTGGACCCAAAACGCCGGTGAAAGTCGCGCAACAGACCGGGCTACGGCTCCCGCACGTAAGCCGCACCCTCGGGCAGCTCGTCCGCGCGGACCTTGTCCGGAGCGTCGGCGGCGAACGTCGCGGCAAGTTGTACGGAGCCACCTCCCTTGGCGTGGCCGTGTTCGGCGAGCTCGCGGACGCGCGGGGCGATCGGCTCATCGCGCCGATGATTCGCGGGAGCCATTTCCGGAACTATCATCACTGGCTCTCGATGAAGTTCGGCCGGAATGCGGCAGACCAGGTCCTCCTCGACATCGGGGTCGATCCGTCCCGCCTCGATACGGATGGATGGTATCCGTTGCGCTCCGCGATGGAGACCCTCGAGCTGATCGAGTCCCGGTTCGGAGACGGAAGCTACGAGACGATCCGCCGCATGCTTTTCGACGAAGTTGGGAACTATCCGTCCCTCAAGCGGTTGATCACGCGCGTCCTGCCGTTCTCCGTGCTCCTCGAGCTCTCGCCGAACGCGTACAACCGCGAGTTCAACCACGGTCGGCTCGAGGTCGATGTCCACGACCATCGGGCGGTCCTGAAGAACTTCGATTGGATCAGCAGCCCGGCTCGGTGCGCGGCCTGGCTCGGGACCTACGAAGGCACCTTGTCGATGATCGGCCTGGAGGGCCGCGTCGAGAAGGTGGCGTGCATTCTGAAAGGCGATCCGTACTGCGGCTACGCCATCGAGTGGTAGCGTGGGCGAATCGGAACGGAACACGATTTGGTAATTTCTTGGTAACTAGCCATTATCCCCTGTGACGCGGTCCGGGAGCCAGGCAGGAATCCATAGTACGGTTCGCTCGTTTGGAGGGATGCCTGCCCGTTCCCGTCCTCGGGGAGTCGCGGACGGGTTCTCCTTTCTCATTCCGAATCGTGGTTCTCGCGAGTCCCGTAGGGCGTCGAATACTTGTGCGTCTCGCGGATCCGCTCGATGCCGTCGATCTCTTTGATGTAATGCGCCACCACGGCGGGGACAAGCGATTCCCAATCGGATCCCTTGAGCATCCGATGCCGCACCTCGGTCCCGGAGAGCCGATCCCGATCGACGAGCGCCGGCGACATGACCTTCATCCCATGCTCGCGGAACAACCGCACGACGAGGTCCGAATTCGTGTACACGACGTCGAAGCGCGGAACGAGGGACGTAACGTGGCTCACCCACACACTGTGGACGTGCGTGTCCGGGATCGGGACGATGTGATAGTTGTGGATTCCCTCCGCATCGAGGGCGCGCTTGACCATCTCATACCGCTCGCCCGCGGTGAACGGATTTTCTCCTGTGTGGCTGTACTGTGCCGATCCGATGCCGACGATGATCTCGTCGGCGGTCTCGAGGATCCGCTTCACCATCGCGAGATGTCCCCGATGGAACGGCTGGAACCGTCCGATGAAGAACGCGCGCCCCGTCATCCCTCGTCCTCGGAAAGGAAATGGTCGATGTACGGGCACTCGACGGTCAAGAACTTGCGGCAATGGACGCACCGGCCATCGTCCTCGTTCGACGGGAGGGCCGGATTCGGCTCGTAACAGGGCATCGGCTCGGTGATTTCGAACGGCTCCATGGTCCCGCTCCCGAGGTCTCCCGCAAGGACTCAGTGGGGGACGGCGGCAGGGCCGGGCTTGTCTGGGGTCATCTTCGGCACGAGGGCCGCGAGCTTGCTGATTAACCCGGACTTTTTCGGGCCGACGAGGGCCTGTTCCAGCACCTCGCTCAACGTATCGACAGGGACGATCTCGATTTTCCCCTGGTACTTGTCCTCGAGCAAAACGTCTTTCATGTTCGATCGCGGAATGACGACCTTCTGGATCCCGAGTTCGGCCGCGGCTTCGATCTTCGCGGTGACTCCGCCGACCGGCAATACCTGACCTCGGACGCTCAGGGAGCCGGTCATCGCGACCGACTGATTCACCGGCACCTCCTCGAGGGCACTGATTACCGCCGTCGCGACGGAGATGGACGCGCTATCGCCTTCCGTGCCTTCGCGGGAGCCGACGAATTGAACATGGATGTCATGATTCGAGATGTCCTCGCCCGTGTACTTCTTGATTAGCGCGGCGACGTTCTCGACCGCTTCCTTCGCGATTTCGCCGAGTCGACCCGTCGCAATGATGCGGCCGCCTTGCTTCGCTTGCGCAGGGGTCACTTCGGCCGCGATTGGGAGGACGATCCCGCTGAACTCGGCGATCGAGTTGTCGCCGACGAGGACTGCGAGGCCGTTGACCATCCCGACGATCGAGCCTTCCGTGATGAACGTTTGATACTCCTTGCCCCGCTCGATCATCCGGTCCGCGACCTGTTGTTCGAGGGAGCGGGCAATCCGCTTTGCCGACAGAACCTGCTTGGCCGAGACAAGCGGAGATCCTTCTTCCTGAGCGATGTCGCCCGCGACGCGGATGAGACCGCCGAGCTCTCGAAGGCGGAGCGTCAACTGGCCGCGTCGGCCCGCCCGGCGCTGGGATTCTCGGAGGATCTCGAGGACCGCCGTCCGGTCGAAATGCGGGATCTTGCGGTCCTTGGCGACTTCTTGCGCGACGAATCGGACGAGTTTGAGCCGGTTCTCCTCATTGTCCGGCATCGTGCTCTTCATGTAAATCTCGTAACCGTATCCGCGGATCCGCGAGCGCAGTGCGGGATGCATGCCCTGG
>DATEGJ010000233.1:0-2249 GCA_035280105.1 Thermoplasmata archaeon | reverse complement strand
GCTTGAAGATGACCGACCACTCTCCCTGGTCGAAGCTCGCGACGCCCGTGACATCTCCGGTGTCGTTCGGTGCGACGTCCGCGCTTCCCTTGCCGGTGAACTGAAGAGGCTCGGCACGGGCCAGATCGAAGAACCAGAGATCGACGGAATTCTGGGTGTCGCCGAAGATGAAGTAGGGCTTGCGGGCCGTGGCCGGCGTCTGCGAAGGGATCTGAATCGACACCGCGTCGGAGAACTCGGATGTCGGGGTCGCTGGCGCCGCTTCCGCTTCGGCAAACGGGTTCTGCGGCGCGGCGGCGGATGGCGCAACTTCCGCATCACCGAATGGGTTTGCCGGCGAGGCGCCACCGCCCGCGCCCGCAGGCGCGCCACCCTCCTGCTCCTCCTCTTCCGGCGGCACGGCAAGCGCCGGTCCGTTCGTTCCCGTTTTGTCCGCGGTCCTGTCGTGCCATCGAACGAGCAGCGCGATGTTGTCCGAGTCGTACATCGCCTGGACGGTGACGGCGGTCACCGGCGGATGGAACTCGCGTACCGGCTCCGTGATTTGCCCGATGATCGGAAAGCGGGCGACAGGCGCGGAGGCGAAGCTGGCGGTCCCCCTCGCCAGATCGATCGGATCCGGACTGTACTTGGCGACAACGAGGTTGGTATAGGCGGGTACGTCGGTCCCCGACAGAGAGACGATGAAGTCGGTGATCGCCCATCGTTGCTCGGGCGTCATGGCGTCCGCGAACGAAGGCATGGGCGTGCCGTTGAGCCCCGTGCTCATCGTCCGGAAGATGTCCTCACGGGACGGCCCTCCCCGGAAGGTCCAGGGCTGGGACAGGTCCGCCGCGCGGATTGGACGCATCAGCTCGTCGGTCAGCGTCGGGGCCGAAGGCCCGTCGCCCCGGCCGAGCGTGCCGTGGCACTTGACGCAGCCGATGTCCACGTAGAGTTTTTTCCCGGCCTCAATCGACTGGCTCGACGAACTCGGGGCGCTCGGGAGCTCGACTGGCTTCGGAACGCTTTCCTTGTTCGAGAAATCGGCGGAGAAGGTCGTGATGTAGTAGGCGAGATCCGACACTTCCTGATCGGAGAATGTTGGCCAGGCGGGCATCGACGTGTAGGGCATGCCGCGCCTGATGATGTTGACGATGTCCTGATGGGTCGGGAGCGCTCCGTTAGGAGTCGTCCTGACCTTGAACTTGGCCGTCGTGAAGTTGCGCGGCTGGGGCAGCAGGTGCACGGTCGCGTACCCTTGCCCGTCGCCCTTCTCGCCGTGGCACTGCGAACAGTTTTTGACGTAGAGCGCCTTGCCCGCCTCCCGCTGCGCGTCGCTTCCGACGTCTTGAGCCGTCACGCGCACCAATCCCGTCGTCACCACGCACAACGAGGCGATCAGGACCGCGAGACACGCGCGTGGAGTGTTCAGGGAGCAGCTCATTGCGTGGCGACCTCCTCTCTCGCGCGAGGCCTCGTGCCGCTGTGATCGTAGAGAAAGAGGATCACATCCCAGATCTCGTCTTCCTTCAGGAACTTCTCCCAGGCGGGCATGGCCGTGTCCCAGGGCCCCCCTTCTTCGGGCAGGCCGGGGCCTCCCTTGGAAATGCGCCAGAAGAGAAACGTGTCGCGCAGGAGCGGAATCGTCTCGGGGAGATTGGTCGGGATCGGGTCCAGGCCGTGGATATACATGCCGGTACCGGCGAGGTTGTCGCCGTGGCAGAAGACGCAGTTCCGATAGTAGACCTGGCGCCCGTTCTCGACGTGCTTGCGAAACTCCTCCGGATTCGACTTCTCGAGAGGCCAGAAGGGGTCCTCTCCCTTGTCGAGATCGATCTTCTTGTCGAAAGCCGTGATCTCGGTAGGCGACGCAGGATGGATCGTCCGCGAGAAGAGCGGAGGCTCGAGCGGAGCGCTCATCTGGACGTAGACATTCGCGGCCGCGAGCGCCGGGATGGCGACGACTGTTGCGACGAGAAGCGCCGTGTACCGCTTCTCCGTCATGAACCGGACGAGGGGGCCGGAAATCTCGTCGCGCCGCTGCTGGCTCGAGGACATGTACGCCAGGATCGCCATCGAAACGATTCCCATGTAGATCGCGATGACCGAGCTGGGAATCGGGGCCGTGAATCCGAATCGGAGGAGGACGTAGATCCCCACCCACCAGGCCAGGGCCCATGTCAGCAGGTTCGCTCGACGGAAGCGAATGAGCGCGAACACGGCGGCCACGACGAGGACGACCCAGATCTTCATCGTGTCCCTTTCGC
>DATEGJ010000232.1:0-2140 GCA_035280105.1 Thermoplasmata archaeon | reverse complement strand
GGCGGAACGAATGTAAGCTCCTATGGGTTCGCGGCTCCCAACGCCCACGCAACGGTAACCATTGACGGAAAGCCGATCATCGAGCAGGGGGCTCTCGTCGCTTAGGTGCGCGACGAAACGTCGACCGCCGGGAACCGTCCGAGGGAGAACCTATGCTCCCTCCAGACCCCAAACGCGGCGAGCGCGTAGGCGGGTCCCGTGAGTCCCGGGACCACGCTGATTGCGTAAAGGAAAAATCGCCATGCCTCCGGGGTCCACAAGAGCTGGAGGACGAACGCAATCGCCGCAAGGTCGATGAGCGCAGCGGCCGCGGCAACCAGATACGGACGGGCAACGGAGCTCGCGTCACGGGAAGCCATCCAGAAGAGGATTCCATTGCCGACAAGAATCGGAGCGTATACGGACGGGATGAAGAGGTAGAGTCCGTAGACGACGGTAAGGAGCCCGTCGATCCGCCACCAGAACGAGTACGAGTACACCGCAGGGAATTGCGGTATGACCCACGCCGAGATTGCGAATGAAAGGACGGAAGCCGCGATCGACGTCGTGAAGACCGAGCTAGCGCATAGTCTCCTTTCCGAGCCGAGATCGTGCGGATCCTGGACGATAGACATCGCAAGGTGATATTGGCCGATGAGGAAGAGCACGGAAACGAACCCGCTGCCCAAACAGCACCACATGATGGGCGCGTAGGGGGCGGCGGCCAACAACACGAGCCCGCCCCAGGCGAAGCAGAAGGAAGCGAGGAAAAGTCGTCGCGGTTCCATGGTTCGTCAACGGACGACTCACCCGGTCGGTCATACCGGAATAGGGCCTGCCGCCGGACGTAGCCCTTCCTCGCCGAGGCGTTCCGTCGCATGGTTCATGTAGCAGGGCGGCTGATGGGCCCACGGTCCCTATGTGGTCCCCGAATCCGACGGTCCCACCTGCGCCGTTCTCGCCAACACGTCGAAAGCTCGGCTTCTTCGCGCGGTTGGGAATCGGCTGGCGGCTCACAAAACTGAGCCTCGGCGTGCTCCGAAAGGAGAAGGGCTTGATCCTCCTCCCGTTCCTGTCCCTCCTCATCACCGGGGCCGCGTGGGCCGTCTTCCTTATCACGATCTTCTTCGTCGCAACCCCGACCGGCGCGTTCAACTCGGTCCTCTTCTACATCGGCCTCGCGATCGTGTACTTCGTGACGTTCTTCGTCTCGATTTACTTTAACGCCGCGGTGATGGGTGCGGCGATGATCCGCTTGAACGGAGGCGACCCGACGATCTCGGACGGACTCAAGGTCGCCCGCGAGAACGTCCGCCGCATCGCCGGCTGGGCGCTCCTCACGGCGACGGTCGGGCTGATCCTGCGGGCGATCGCGGAGCGCTTCGGATTCGTTGGTCGGATCGTCGCGGGGATTGCGGGTCTGGCGTGGGGCGTCGCTACGTACCTCGTCGTGCCGGTGCTGATCTTCGAGAAGATCCGACCCTGGGCCGCGGTGAAGCGGAGCGGTTCGCTTCTCAAGCAGACGTGGGGCGAGGCGGCGGGCGGATACTTCACCCTCGGCGGGATCTTCTTCCTCCTCGGCCTCCTCGGACTCCCGCTCCTGTTGGTGGGCGTGCTGATCGGCGGTCTCATTCCGATCGTGACTTTCGCTGCGATTACGGTGATTTATTGGCTGATCCTCGGCCTGCTCGGTTCGGCGGCGCAGAGCATCCTCGTCACCGCGTTGTATCGGTACGCGACGACTGGGCAGCTTGGGTTCGGCTTCCCGCAGAATGTGTTCGCAGGCCGCGTTTGAGTCCGGTGCCCGAGCGAAAGGCCATACGGCAACATCAGTCTCAAGGGCCCGAGTTAACCTTGTTTAAGGTTGATTTGACGGACAAACGGTTAATATCTCGCGCAGGCTTCGTCGTGGTCTCGAGGAGGATTGAGCCATGGCCCGAGCTTTATGGAGCGGCGCGATCGCGTTCGGCCTCGTGAACATCCCCGTGAGACTGTACGGGGCGACGGAGAGCAAGGACCTCTCCTTCACGACCCTGCATGCTTCCTGTTTGACGGCCCTGAGACGTCCCTACGTCTGCCCGAAGGACAACGTGCCGGTGGAATCGAAAGACATGGTGAAGGGCTACGAGTACGCCAAGGGCCAGTACGTCATCCTCACGGA
>DATEGJ010000231.1:0-2207 GCA_035280105.1 Thermoplasmata archaeon | reverse complement strand
AGACCTGGCTGAGCCGGTCGATGTTCTGCGTCGCGGTGTCGATCGAGGTGGCCTTCGCCTTCGAGATCGTGAAGGTCGGCGTCGACGGTAGGAACGGAGTGATCTCTCGGACCACGTCGTCGGATCGCAGATATCCCTCGGTGACCCCGCCGACGTTTTCGACGACGATGGCATTGGCACGGCCCGGTTCGCCGAGGGCCCATGCGAACGCGTCGAGCCGCACGAAGACGTTCTCCCCGTCGCCCCAAGCGCCCCGCCCGGCGTTCTGCACGATCGCCGTGACGTTCACCGGGGCCGTCGCGAATCCGCGGGAGGTCCCGACGTTCAGCAGGATCGAGTCGCCGACGCGGGCTTCGACCCGGTCCGCGAGTTTCTGGTTGATGATGGCGTCCGCGACGCCGAGGCCGGAACCGTCCCAGTTCGTGCCATCGCCGCGGACGAACGTCCCGAGTTCGTGGGTCGCATCGAAGCCGATGATCGCCGCGGTAGGATCGAAGAGTCGCGAACGTCGGTCGACCACCGCCCCGCCGAGCTCGTAGCGGGGAGCCATCTTCGCGACATCGGGCATCTGCGATAGATGCGTTTGGAGATCGGCGAAGACGCTGACGTTGAACGTCGCGCGGCTCCCGTCCGGATTGTCGTTGGTGATGATCTCGTCGACGTGGTCGAAGACGCGGAACACGGCGCTCCGGATTGTGTAATCGAAGGTGCTCTGGATGACGAACGATGACGTGATGATCGCGGTGCCGATCAGGAGGCCCGCGACGACGATCGCGACCTGCGTTTTCCGCCGGAAGAAGTTCCCGGTCCCGATGCGCAAGGGGAATCGCTTGCGGCCGGCCCACACGATGACCGCGAGCCCGACCAGGCCGACGAGCAGCAAGAGCGTCGTCGCCGTGTCCACGACTTCACCTCTACGCCGGCGTCGGCTTGAACGACTTGAGGATCGTGCCGTTCCGCATGACGATCACGCGCTGCGTCGCATTGCCGACCGTCGCGTCGTGGGTGACGATGACAAAGGTCAGGCCCTTCTCGTGATGCAGCCGTTTCATGAGCTCGATGACTTCGCCCGTCGTCTCCGAGTCAAGGTTGCCCGTCGGCTCATCGGCGAAGACGATGTCCGGTTCGTTGACGAGGCTGCGTGCGATGGCGACCCGCTGCTGCTGACCGCCGCTCAACTCCGCCGGCTTTTTGAAGGATTCCTGGGTGAGGCCGACCGCCGCGAGTGCGTCGAGGGCTTTCTGCCTCGCCGGCTTCGGGTCGTCGCCGCGGACGAGGAGCGGGAGCTCGACGTTCTCGACGGCTTTGAGGACCGGCAGCAGGTTGTAGTTTTGGAAGATGAAGCCCATCC
This sequence comes from Thermoplasmata archaeon, assembly GCA_035280105.1. Lineage (GTDB taxonomy): Archaea > Thermoplasmatota > Thermoplasmata > RBG-16-68-12 > RBG-16-68-12 > RBG-16-68-12. The sequence goes on along the minus strand of DATEGJ010000231.1, from coordinate 856 downwards.
GCATCGCGCGGAAGTCCGTCTTCTCGTTGTCGCTCAACTTGGAGAGCGGCTTGCCGGCAATCCATACCTCGCCGGACGTGAAGTCGTCGATCCCGGAGAGGCAATTCAGGAGCGTCGTCTTGCCGCATCCGGACGGACCCATGATCGCGACCATCTCGCCCTTGCGGATGTCGAGGTTCAGGCCGCGCAGCGCGTGGACTTCGACCTCGCCGCTGTCGTACGTCTTCAGGAGCTTGCGCGCGACGACAATGCGGTCGTCCGGCCGCGGCTCGGCGGCGGGAGCGGTGGCGTCTGCTGAAATCTCGACGGTCTCCGAGGCCACGGGTCCCTCTCCCAAGTGGCCGTCGGAGGAAGCGGCCGTAGATGAAGGTTTGGGGGCAATCCACCCGGAATCTCTATAGGCGGAACGCGGCCGCCAGTCGGCTCACGGTCCATAGGCCGATCGCCGCGAGGCCGACGACGAACCCGCCGAGCACCACGACCTGCGCGACCTCCGCGAACCCGAGGAGCGCCCGCGTCGCAATCACGATCCCTTGCGCGCTCAGTCCGCCAAGGAATCCGCCGAGGGAGACGAGGAAGAAGATCCCGAGGGCGGCAAACGAGAACGCAGACGGTTTGAGTTTGATCCGCGTGAGGACGGCTGTCGCGAGGAACGCGGCGGCGATGGGCGAGGCGAGCGGGAGCGCGAGGTTCTCGATGGGCAGGACGATGTGGCGCAACGCCGCGAGGATTGCGAGGAACGCCGCCGTCATCGTGACGCCGATCGCCGCGAACCCGAGCATGAGGCCGCGGAAGTACGGTCCGGATCCCTTCGGCGAGGTGACGACGACCCAGAGGTTCTCGCGTTCGTAGAAGG
>DATEGJ010000230.1:0-2875 GCA_035280105.1 Thermoplasmata archaeon | reverse complement strand
CGCAGGAATCGTGGCGGCGATTGTCTCTCCGCAGGCTGCCGCCAACGTGCTTCAGCTTCCGATCTTCGCCGTGTTCTCGACGACGCGGATGGTTATCGCCTACGTACTGTCCCTGGTCTTCGCGATTGCGTACGGGTACACGGCCGCGACGAATCGGCGCGCGGCGGTCGTGATGCTGCCCGTCCTTGATGTCCTCCAGTCAATCCCGATCCTGGCGTTCTTCCCCGCCGCGACCATTTTCTTCGGCGCGACGCAGGGAAATGCGTTCGGAAGCGAGATTGCGGTCGTCTTCCTCATCTTTACCAGCATGGCGTGGAACATCGCGTTCGGGGTTTACGAATCGCTCACTACGATCCCGCAGGACCTCGAAGCTGCTGCCGCGGCGTTCGGTTTGCGGGGATGGCTCCGATTCCGCCTGCTCGCATTCCCCGCCACCATTCCGAAGCTCGTCTACAATTCGATCCTCTCGTGGACGAACGGCTGGTTCTTCCTCGTCGCTAGCGAAATTTTCCAAGCGGGGGACAAGACCCTCGTGCGTCCCGGCCTCGGCGCGTTCATCGCGATCGCCGGCCAGAACGGCGACCTTCCCGCGATCCTCGCGGGCATCGCCGCCCTGGCGGCGGTCGTCCTTGCCCTCGACATCTTCCTCTGGAGGCCGCTCGAGGCGTGGTCCGAGCGGTTCCGGATGGAGACTGTGTCCGGCCGCGAGATTCCGCGAGTGCCGAGCCCCTACGAGCGGTTCCGGTGGCTCCCCCGCTTCCCCACGGTCCGCCGCACCCTCATCACTCGTCTTCGTCCTGCGGTGGCGGTCTACCACCGGGTCTCCGCTCGCGTCGACCACGCGTATCGCGCCCATGCGAAAATCATCCGCTTTCTCCGGATCATCGACCTCGCGATGTTCCTTGTCATCTTCGTCATCGTCGTCGCGTCGGGGATGGTCGGACTCGTCCAACTGTTCCTGCGTCCCCTCCCGCCGCGAGCCGCACTGCTTCCCGCGGCCGCCCTCGATTCGTTCATCCGGTTACTCGTTGCATACGGTGTTGCCCTCGGTTGGACCATTCCGATGGCGATCGTCCTGGGGGAGAACGAACGAATTTCGCGGTACCTAACGCCGGTCTTCGAAGTCGTTGCGTCGCTCCCGGCGACGGCGCTCCTCCCCTTGATCGTCGGCATTTCAGTCCTCGTCGCGAGTGCCTTCGGAGCCGAGGCCCAACTCGCGGCGGTCCTCATCGCCCTGTATAGCATGCAGTGGTACCTGTTCTTCAACCTCGTCGCAGGGGTCCGCAGCATTCCCGATGACCTCAGGGAGGCCGCGCGCTCCTTCGGCCTCCGGCGCTGGGTGTACTGGAAACGGGTCGTGCTCCCTGCGATGACACCGTCCTTGGTCACCGGGAGCATCACCGCATGGGGGGCTGGATGGAACGCCTTGATCGTCTCGGAGTACATCCGCTACGCGCACCGAATCTACGAGGTCCAGGGACTCGGGTCCTTGCTGAACGAAGCGACGTTTCCCGTCCAGGACAGCGAGATGCTCCTCCTCACGATCCTGACGATGGTCGTGATCGTTTTGGCGATGAACAAGATCTTGTGGCGGCCCTTGTTCAACCGGGCCGCGAAACGCTATCGGCTCGAGGTCTGAGATGGACGACATCCCGCTCCTGCAGGTAAAGGACGTCTCCAAGTCGTACTTCGAGAACGGCAAGGAGTTCAAGGTCCTCGATCTCGTGCGATTCGAGCTGACCGAGCGTGACTTCGTTTGCGTCGTCGGACCGTCCGGGTCCGGGAAGTCCACCTTGCTCCGCATCATCGTCGGGCTCGACAAGCCGACGTCCGGCGAGGTCTTGTTCGAAGGGCAGCCGATTCGCGCCGACAACCCGCAGGTCGCGATGGTCTTCCAGTCTTTCGCCTTGTTCCCTTGGTTGACCGTCGAGCAGAACGTCGAGATCGGACTCGAAGCGATCGGCATGCCGCCCGAAGAGCGGCGCGTGAGGGCGCGGAAGTACATCGACCAGGTCGGCCTCACCGGATTCGAGAACGCGTTCCCACGCGAACTCAGCGGGGGGATGAAGCAACGCGTTGGCATCGCACGTGCGCTCGCGATCGAACCGCTCCTGCTCTGCATGGACGAGCCGTTCTCGTCGCTCGATCCGCTGACGGCGCAGAACCTGCGCGACGAAATCCTGCAACTCTGGTCGAACCCGGACCTGCCGCCGAAGGCGGTCCTCATGGTCACGCACAGCATCGAGGAAGCAGTGTACCTGGCGGACCGGGTCATCGTCCTGTCGGCGCGGCCTGCGCGGATGGTGGCGGAGCTCGTCATCGACTTGCCGCGACCTCGGAACCGCAAGGAACCGGAGTTCTTTGGATGGGTCGATGAAATCTATTCACTGATCGTGTGAGGAGACGAGGTCAAGTGTCTAATAGCGGGGACGATGATTCGCCAACGAAACGCGTGACTGACATCCCGCCGATTGCGAAGGTGAGCGTGGGGCAGATCCTCGGCCTCCTCGAGGCCGTCGACGAGGTCGGCGGCACGGCCGACGTTGCGACGATCTCGCGAGAGGTTGACATGGATGTCGATCGCCTTGGCCCGATTCTGGCTGCGGCGGAATTCCTCGGCCTCCTGACGGTCGACGACGGCGATGTCCACATGACGGACTTGAGCCGCAAACTGTTCTCGGCGAACGTCCGTGAGCGCAAGAAGATCTTCCGCGAGATCATCAGGGAGTTGCCAGTGTTCCGCCGAATCACGGAGATGGCCGAGAAGGCGGGTCGCACGCTCGACCGCCGCGAGATCGTCGAGGTAATCGCGCGCAACGTGGGCAGCCACCAGGCCGACGACGTGTTCAAGGCGCTCATCTACTGGGGCCGCTAC
>DATEGJ010000229.1:0-3128 GCA_035280105.1 Thermoplasmata archaeon | reverse complement strand
CATCACTCACCTGGCCCGAATAGTTGAAGGTGATCCAGGCCCGCGGTGCGAATCGAAGATCGAACGGGACGTACTTCGGGTCCGCCGCGAACGCCGGGTCCACGGTGGTCCGGCTGATGGCGGTTGTCGAATTGTCGTATCGTCCGGTCGTCACGTTCCCCGCCCAGAAGGCGGAGCGACCCGCGACCGGGACAACGTGCCATCCACCCTCCGGTAGGAATGGCCACGGTCCCAAGGACGTCATGTTCTGCGGTTGCCTCGCTTCGAAGGAAAAGACTTGGTAGAGGGATTGCGCGAGGGCAGCCGTCGACAATTGCACTCGAGCGCCTCGGGTCGTCGTGTTGGCCTCGAACAGGAAACGGATCACGACATCGGAGGTCGTCGTGAGGTTGGTGTTCGCGAGGCCGGCGGTGCTTCGCTCGAACCCAATCGGCGGATTCGCATCGTCCTTCTGGCGAAGGTCGAACGGGAACATCTCGAGGTATTGGGCACGAGTTCCCGTTGCCCCTCCAGGTCGCTCGAGGACTTGCTCGAGGAGATCCGTGTACGCGAGGCCCTCCGCGGATTCGAGACTCCCGTTCCCGTTCGCGTTCGTCGCTGTGTGCGCATACGGGAACCCGAGGGGGATCTGAGGATACTCGTCGAACAGGTGGATGATGTCCGCGCGCAGGTCGTGCGCCTTGTCGCCGCTTAGGGTCCACGTGACGTGGCCACCGCCGTTCAGATCGGACGTCCCGAAGAGCTCGTAGTCCGTCTCGACCACCATGTGTCCGCCGCCCTGAGCGAGACTCGGAGTCAGCATGCTCCAGAATACGAGGAGCAAGGCAGCAAGGGCCAGGCGGCGCGGGGGTGGGCGGCCCATCCGGCCAAACGCAGCGCTACCCTCGGGATAAAGGCTTGCGTATAACGGATTCCGTTTGAGCGGAACGGCGCGCGTTCGAAAAGATAAAGAGCGGTCCTAGAGTATCGTGGCATCGTGGTTCCACAAGACGTATCGAAACTCATCGCGGGCGGCATCGATTTGGAGGCGGAGTTCGACCGGGCGACGAAGACGCTCGAGTCGATCGGCCTCTCGGGATACGAGGCCCGCGGATACATCGCGCTTGTCGCCCATGGGTATGGCAGCGCGGAGACGATCGCGGAGACCGCGCGCATCCCTCGCACCTCGGCGTACAAGGTCCTCCAGAGCCTCTGCCAGAAAGGCTTTGCGATCTCGACGCGGGGTCGGCCGACAATCTTCAAACCGGAGGCCCCGGGCAAGGTGAAAGGGCGCGTCATCGAACACCTCGAAGACACCTTCAGCAAGCTCGACCTGTTGCACGAGGTCCTGCGGGCGAAAGGAGAACCGCAGCTCGTTTACACGATCGTCACGAAACCGCGGGTCCTCGAGAAGATCGGCGAGCTGATCGATCAATCGACGGAGACGTGCATCGTCTCGACCCCGACGTTCTCGGAGATCCGCGAGAACCTCGGGAAGAAGATCGAGCAGGCGATCGCGCGCGGCATTCGGTTCACGATCATCACGGAGCCGGGACAGAAGATCCCGGAAGGCGCGGGGTCCGTCCATCGGAAGGGCCTCATCGCGACCGACGTCATCATCGACGGCGCCTCAGCCCTGATCGCGTCGCCAGACCTCTCCGCGTGCGGCTACACGGACAACGCGTCGCTTTCGAAACACCTGGAGAATTTCCTCGAGATTATCATGAACTTGCGGGAGTGACGCCACACGTGGTCACCGCCGCGCGCTCCTTCGACGTCATCGTGATCGGAGCGGGACCCGCCGGCGGATACCTCGCAGGGAAAGTCGCGAAGGCCGGCTACGAAGTCGCCCTCGTCGAAGAGCACCGTGAGATTGGCGAGCCGATTCAATGCGGCGGTCTCGTCACGCCTCGGGTTTTCGAATTCGTCGATTGTAAGGAGACGATCATCGGGTCCGTTCATGGAGCGGAACTCTTCTCGCCCTCGGGCCGGAAGCTCGCGATCGACGGCCACGTGACGGAGGCGGTCGTCGTGCAACGTGCGATGTTCGACCGCGCGATCGCGACGGATGCGGTCCGAAAAGGGGCACACACGTTCCTCGGCGCACAGGCCCAGGGCGGCCGACGGCTCAACGGAAGCGTCGAGGTCGTACTCGACCAGGATGGCGAGACCCGGACGCTTCGCGGAAAGATTCTGGTGGGCTGCGATGGCGTCCGATCGAACGTCGCGAAGTGGTTCAACATCCTGCGACCGAGGAAAATCATCCCGGGTTTTGAGGTCGAGATGACGGGCGTGCGCGGCGACCCTGGGCTCGTCAAACTCTTCATCGGGAACGAGATCGCCCCCGGATTCTTCGGTTGGATCATCCCGAGCGGGGACACGGCGCGCGTCGGCCTCTGCGTCGGCGAAGGGAATGCGTACGCGTACTTGGAAAAAATGTTGACACGCCCCGAGGTACGGCAATACACGAAGGGCGCCCAGCCAATCCTCTACATCGCGGGCGGCATCCCCCTAGGATTCCCTCGGCGGACGTACGCCGACAACGTGATGGTGGTCGGTGATGCGGCGTGCCAGGCGAAGGCGGTCTCGGGCGGCGGGATATTCACCGCACTCACCTGCTCCGACTTCGCGGCGAAGACCGCGATTCAGGCCCTCGAAGCAAACGACTTCGGGGCGCGCATGATGCGTCGCTACCACCGCGCGTGGTCCAAGTCGATCGGAAAGGAGCTGCGAAAGGATCTCGCGATTCACGAGAGCTTCTCAAAACTCACGGACAAACAGTTCGAAGAATTGTTCGACATATTCGACAACCCGGAAATGATTCAGCTCATCGAGCGGAAAGGGGACATCGATTTTCCGTCGAAGGTCGGATGGGCCTTGATCAAAGAAGAGCCGCGCCTCCTGAAGTATGTCGGGAAGGCACTTCGTGCAATGATTGCGAAGAACGTCGGAATCTAGATCGTGTACCACTTGCCTTCCATGGGCTGGAGGACTTCGCGGCCCTCCAGGGCGTCCGCAAGTAGCTGACGATTGTCCCCATGCATGAGGACGACCCGCTGCGGATCGCACGCTTCGATGAATCGCACGAGGTCGTCGTGGCCGGCGTGCGCGCTGAAATCGAACTTCTGCCACTCGCACTTGATGTCGAC
>DATEGJ010000228.1:0-3322 GCA_035280105.1 Thermoplasmata archaeon | reverse complement strand
TTGCGACGACAACACTCAACATTGGGCTGGGAGCCGCGCTCGCGGCGTCGGGCCGACAACGACTGAACCTGGGGATTAGCATCGCGGGAACCCTCACAAATGTCATTGTGTGTTTTGCCCTGATTCCGTCCATGGGCCATGTTGGGGCCGCCTGGGCGTTCCTCGCAGCCGAGATCGTCATGGTCGTCCCGAGTCGGTTACTCGCGGGACAGTTCATTGGGCGTCTGCACATGTTTGAGGTGGTTTCGCGGCCTCTTGTCGCCGGCGCGGCGATGCTCTTTGTTTTGAGCGCTCTGCCCAACCTTTCGCTGTTTGGCGGGATCGGCACCGGAGCGACCATCTACTTTTTGGTGCTCATGGCGATCGGCGGCCTCTCGAAAGAGGATCGAGAGCTGATTCGGGAAATGATTCAGGGCGTGCTGCTCAGAGGAGAGCGAACCGAGACCGCTTCGACCGACGCCGCCGAGTCGTCAGACGTTCGGTAGCGAGGTAGCCCTTCGTCGTTCGTCCGTAGACCTAGGTCAATTTCAGTTGACGCAAGCGGACTTGCCTGCTGCGTTTATAGGCAGCGACGCCAAACATCGACGCATGCACGCCCTCCAACGGATAACGATTCAAGCGGATGAGGAAGGGACCGGTCCGGACGTCCGGCTCGGCCAGGTTCTCGATGCTCTCGCGGACGAAGTCGGGGGCATCAAGGCGCTCGTCGTGGGCGACCGCAGCGGACTTCCGATCGCTTCGACCCTGCGCGGCCCGAACACGATGGGGGCGACCGCAATGGCGACCCTAGCCCTCTCCGCGGCATCGAAGGTCACGTCAACCTTGGGCCTTCCCGAACCCGATGACATCCTAATCGAAGCCGGGGACTGGGTCGTCGTGGTTCGATTGCTGGGGAACGGCTTCACGCTGATGGGCGTCTTTTCGGCCGGAGCCAACATCGGATACGCGAAGCTGGCGATGTACTCCCGCGGCCGCGAAATCCGCGACCTCATCGACGAGATGGCGTGAGCGGCGAACAACTCTCAAATAGGGACCCCTCCATCGAGTCGCGCGTGCAGGATATCCGGCTCGTCCGAGAAAATCCGGACCTGATCCGCAAGGACCTCGAGAAGCGCGGGGCAGCGGACAAACTCGAGCTCCTCGAGGACGTTATCAAATGGGATAAGTCATGGCGTAAGGCCCTCGCCGAGGGCGACGCCTTGAAGCGACGCCGGAACGAGATCACCAAGGAAATCGCCCAGGCAAAAAAAGCCGGAAAGTCCACGGACAAGTTGCGGAAGGAAGCTGGAAGCCTACCGAAGAAGATCGACGTCATCGACAAGCGGATCGACGAACTGGCGGCAAAGGTCCGCGACGGCCTGCGGCGGCTTCCGAACATCCTCCACGAAAGCGTTCCCGTTGGCAAGGACGATACGGAGAACGTCGAGGTGGCTCGATGGGGAACCCCGCGAACCTTCGACTACGAACTCAGGGCCCACGGCGAGCTGCTCGAGGCCCTCCAGCTTGCCGACTTCGACCGCGCACGAAAGATCGCGGGCGCGGGATTCGTGTACCTCCTAGGAGACCTCGTGCGCCTCGATCAAGCCCTCCTGGCGTTCGCCCTCGATCATATGGTCGCTCAGGGCTTCACCCCGGTCTTCCCGCCGTTCATGATGCGGCGCGCCGCGTACGAAGGCGTCGTCGACCTCGGGGATTTCGAGAACGTCATGTACAAAATCGAAGGAGAAGACCTGTACCTGATCGCGACCTCGGAGCATCCGATCGGCGCGATGTTCATGGACGAGGTGATCGACGAAGCACGGCTGCCCCTCAAGTTCACGGGCCTCGCGACCCAATTCCGCAAAGAGATTGGCGGGCACGGCGTCGACACGAAAGGCCTGTTTCGCATGCACCAGTTCAACAAGGTCGAGCAATTCGTGTTCTGCCGCCCCGAGGACAGCTGGGCGTGGCACGAGAAGCTGCGAGCGAACGGCGAGGCGATCTACCGAGGACTCGACATCCCGTACCGCGTCGTCAACGTGTCCACGGGCGATATCGGGACCGTCGCGGCGAAGAAATACGACATCGAGGCCTGGTTCCCCCGGCAAAAGAAATACGGCGAAGTGATCAGCTGCAGCAACTGCACGGATTATCAGGCGCGGCGGCTAAACATCCGCGCGGGCAAAGTTGGGGGCGAGAAATTCATCCCACACACCTTGAACTCGTCCGCCATGGCGACGTCCCGGGGGCTCGTTGCGATCCTGGAGAATTGCCAGCAGGCCGATGGCGCCATTGTCGTGCCGAAGGTCTTGCGGAAGTACCTCGGGGGCCAAGAGCTCATCCGCGGCGGTTAAGCGACGAGAGACGCGCCGGGGGTAAACTCCGTCCACCCGACACCGGGTGGCATCGAAAGGAAGGTCTTAGGCGGCCTCACTCATACCCTCATGAGGTCAGCTATGCTCTGGATTCAGTGGGGGAACGTGAAAGAAGGGCGAATGACGGAATTCCAAACGTGGACGAAAAAGAACGAAGGCACGTTCGCGAAGCATCTCCCGACCGGGTGGCGGTATCGTGGGACCCACGGATCGGTCCTAGGCTTCGGCCGACGCGACGTGGAGCTCATGCTCGAGTCCGACCGCTATGGCGACTTCGACACGCTGCGGGAATGGAAGGACGAGACGTTCAATCGGCTCTACGAGGAGATGCAGGACTTCTTCCTGGCGGGATCGGGCGAGGCCACCCTGCTTCGCGAAGTCGGCGACCTGCGGATCTCGGAGCCGAAGAAGGCGAAAAAGTAGCGGCCTCGTTGCGGCGGGATCGGCCACGGACTCGAGAGGCCAAAAGTTCCATAACCGCTCCGGGCTTTGCCCTCATCGGGTCGCATGTCCCTGCTCTGCCCGATCGATTTCCGATACGGCCGGCCGAAGATGAAGGCGGTCTTCGAGGAGGCTACCCGGCTCCAACGCCTGCTCGATGTCGAGGCCGCTCTCGCGCGGGCCGAGGCGAAAGTCGGACTCATCCCACGGGAGGCTGCGGCGGAGATCGCCAAGAAGGCGTCCACGAAATCCGTGACCGTTGAGCGGGTGGAAGCGCTCGAGAAGGAAACCCGGCACGATCTCATGGCGGTCGTCCTCGCCCTGACGGAAGCGTGCGCAGGCGATGCCGGCAACTACGTCCACCTCGGCGCGACGAGCAACGACATCCTCGATACCGCCACGGCGCTCCAGCTGCGGGACGCGATCCGATTCCTGCAGGGCGACCTCGACGACCTCGTTGGCGTACTCGCTGCGCTCGCGACGAAACACAAGAAGACGATCATGCTCGGGCGGACCCACGGACAAGC
>DATEGJ010000227.1:0-4182 GCA_035280105.1 Thermoplasmata archaeon | reverse complement strand
AACACGGCGGAGGTCAGCATGGCGAAGCTGTTCGGGGCGCAGATGGCGATGCGCGTGTGCGACCGAGCGATCCAAGTCCACGGCGGGTACGGGTTCAGCGGGGAGTTCGACGTCGAACGATTCTACCGGGACGCGCGGATCCTCGGGCTCTACGAAGGGACGAATGAAATCCAGAAGCTGATCATCGCGGAACGGGTCCTCGGGCCGACGACGAAGAAATGAACGCTCGATTGCCTATCGCCGCAGCCGATTGCATTTTCTGCAAGATTGTGCGGCGCGAAGCACCCGCGAGCATCGTCGACGAGGACGATCGGACGTTGTCGTTCCTGGACATTCGGCCGATTAATCCCGGCCACATCCTGGTGATTCCGAAACAGCATGCCGCCGCCCTCGCAGACCTGCAGCCGTCCCTGGGAGGACACCTCTTCGAGCGGGCCATGGCGACTGCCGCCGCGTTGCGTCGGAGCGGACTGCGATGCGAGGGCGTCAATGTCCACGTCGCAGATGGGGAGTCGGCGGGCCAAGAGGTCTTCCACGTCCACCTTCATGTGTTCCCCCGCTACCGTGGCGACGGGCTCGGCCTCCGCGTCGGTCCGAACTACGGGCGGGTCGCGGATCGCAAGGAACTCGATGCGGTGGCGACCAAGGTACGAGCGGCCTTGACGGCTCACTGAGTGAATCGCTTCCGAATCGCCGCCAAGTCGGACGACGACAGCCGCTCACGGGCGGTCGGGAGCAGACTCACCCGCTCTTTCCGGAAATGGTCCCATACGAACTGCACAAGGAAGATTCCGTGGCGGTTCACCTCCTGGATGACGGCCCAGGAGTTCGGTTGGCGCTCCAGGTCGCCTCGGGCTTGCCGCAATTTCTCGACGCTGCGACGAATCTCGTCGTGTTCGGACGATATGACGCTGACGAGAGTGCCGTATCGCCCAATCGTGGCCTCCAGTCGCGGCAAGAGGGTCTCGTCCTCGGCGCGAAGGAGGGGAGCGAGCTCGTCGTCGAAGAACCGCAAGGACTCGTCCAAGATCACCAAGTTCTCCTCGCGGGCCTCCGTCGTGGCCATCATCTCATCGAGCGTCGCCTCGAGCTCGGTGAGCTTGTCGACGAAGTCAGCGTGGGCCGCAAGGAGTCCGGAGAACGGATCGTCGTCGGGCAAATCGCCCATCGCCCGTGGCACGTCCTTGCGGGCGTAAAAGGCTGCGGTTCACGGCGCGAACCGGGCGGGCGTCCGCGGGAACGGGATCGCGTCGCGGATGTGATCGAGTTTGCAGATCCACTGGATCAGGCGTTCCATCCCCATGCCGAATCCTGCATGCTGCACGCTCCCGAATCGGCGGGAGTCGAGGTACCACTCGTAGGCCTTCGGGTCCTCCCCTTGCTCCTTCAGCGCCTGTTTGATCGTCTCGAGGTCTTTCTCGCGCTCGCTCCCGCCGACGACTTCGCCGACCCCGTCCCCTGCGATGACATCGAACGCCAAGACGAGGTCGGGATGCTTCGGGTCCCTCGCCTTGTAGAACGCCTGGGAGATCCGCGGATAGTGCGTCACGATGATCGGTTTCGTCTTGCCCTCCGTGAGGGCGCGTTCTTCCAAGGTGCGAAGGTCCTTTCCCCACTCGAGCTCCATTCCTTTCGATTTGAGAATCTTGAGAGCGTCATCGTAGGTGAGGCGTTCGAACGGCGGCTTGACCGCTTTGAGGAACTCCGGCGTCCGTCCGACCGCGACGACGTCGTCGGGCCGTTCCTCGGCGACCCTCTGGCAGGCGTGGGAGATGACTCCTTCCGCATGTTTCAGCACCTCATCCATGCCGACCCATGCCTGCTCCAGCTCCGCATGCCAATACTCCGTGAGATGTCGGGTCGTGCGAGACTTCTCCGCCCGGAACGACGGACCGATGTAGTAGATCTTCTCCATGGCGAGGACGAGCGCCTCGGCATAGAGCTGCCACGATTGGGTCAGGAACGCCTTGCGGCCGAAGTAGTCGACTTCGAAGAGCGTCGAGCCCCCTTCGCTGCCGGCCGGCGTGATCATCGGCGGGTGGACCTCCCAGAATCCTTGGTCGCGGAAGTATTCGTGGACCGCCTCGAACACCGTGTGTCGAATCCGCAAGATCGTCGTCATACGCTGCGAGCGGGTCCAGAGGTGGCGGACATCCAAGAGGAATTCCTCGCTGGGATCCTCCTGGATCGGAAATTTCTCGGCGAAGTGGACGACGTCGAAGTGGGACGCACGGATCTCGTACCCGCCCGGTGCCCGCTTGTCCTTGGCGACCGAGCCTCGCACCACCACGGAGGATTCGATGAGCGCCTTTTCCGCAGCTCCGAACTCTTTCTCAGGGACGACATCTCGTGAGATCGTCACTTGGATGATCCCGGTCGCGTCGCGGAGGACGACGAAGATCTTCCCGCCAACGGTGCGGGTGCGGTAGATCCAGCCTTTCAGCTCGACGCTCTGCCCGACATGGCTTCCTTGTAGGATCTCTCGGACGGAGACCATGAACCGCGCCCCATCCGCCATGGGCTAGATTACTCTTTCGCGGTCGAAAAGGACAACTAGTCCCCGTGCGGTGCGAACGCCCTCCATGCGCACCGCGAGTCCGGCCGACCTCGATGCCGTCTACCAATTCGAGATCCTGTGCTTCCAGGAACATCGATTTCGGGAAGAGCATGTGGATTGGATCCTCCGCAATCCGAGGGCGCTCACCCTCCTCGAGGAGGGACCGAACGGCCTTGCCGCCGCGATGATGCTGTTGTTCGAGGGACGGATGTGTCGCGTCTTGTCCATCGCGGTCGCTCCCGACGTCCGTCGCCGTGGCACCGGCACGCAGCTGATGCAGGCCGCCGAATCCGCTTGCCGGGAACGCGGGATCTCGTCGATCCGGCTCGAGGTCAGCACGAAGAACCTGGGCGCGATCGAGTTCTATCGCCGCCTCGGATATCGGATGGACGGTGTGTTGTACGGATACTACTCCTGGGGAGAGGACGCGTACAGCATGCGCAAGGCTCTGCCAGTACCAACGGGGCTGCGACGGAGACGGTGGCCCGCGTTGCGTCATAACGCATAATAAATAAAAATCTGACGATATTATTTCGCCCGATTTTCGGTTGCGCTTGCACAATCCTTAAGTCCCACATGTCGATGCGCGCTGCTCGCAGAGCACCATGCTGCCCATCCCGACGAAGTTCTTCGTCACCTCCGGCAAAGCGGTCTCGAAGGTCTCCGACCTTAACGCGTTCGACGAAGCGTTGCAGAACGCCGGCCTCTCCGAGCAGAATCTCGTCTCCGTCTCCTCGGTCCTCCCGGTCGGGATCAAGCCGGTCCGCCGCAGGGACCTGCCGATGGGGGCCATCACCCACTGCGTCCTCGCCCAGCAACGCGGCGGGGAAGGAGAGACCATCTCCGCCGGGATCGCCTACGGATTCCGAGACGACGACCACGGCGGATACGTCGCGGAGGGACACATGCACGGCACGAAGAACTCCCTTCGCGAGGTAATGGAGTGGAAGATGGGGGAGATGGCGAAGCTGCGCGGAATCAAGTTCCGGAAGATCAACTACCGGATCGAGGAAGTCAGCATCCCGATGGATCACTACGGCACCTGCCTCGCCGCGCTCGTCTTCCTCGCCTGACCATGTACGGCGTCGTCGTCTGTCCTCGCTGCAAGCGCGCGAAGGGTGTGGACCTCAAGCAGAAGACGACAACGTGCTCCTGCGGGTTCGAAATCCGGGTTGTCCCGAGCCGGGTGCGCGGCCGCGCTGAGACGGCCCATGAGCTCGCGCCGCTCGTCGGACAAGCAAATGCGGAAATCGCGGGTGGCCTGGACATCTATCAAAAGGCGACGATCCCGGTCCGGCGTAAGCGATCGGGCGACGTGCACGTCCGGGTCGTCGGAGCCGCGTCGAAGCCGCACGATCGAGTCGGACGAATCCGCGCCGCAGCCATCGAACTCACGCGGGAACTCGAAGTGTTCTCTTTCGACGACTGGTCGCGCGTCCTCGGAGGACTGGGCATTGCCCGGCCGGAGGAGGCGCTGGCGGACTTGGTACGCGCGAATCTCGTGATGGAGCCGAAGGATGGCTTCTATCGCGCCGTCAGCCTCGGTCCCTAGGCGTTGGCGCCCCGGCGGCGATCCCGTTTCAGTTCTCGGCGGATGTCTTCGGGCAACGTGCCCGGGAGGATCG
>DATEGJ010000226.1:0-5288 GCA_035280105.1 Thermoplasmata archaeon | reverse complement strand
TAGATAATGAAAGCCGCGGCGAGGCGCGACAAGTCGACTCCCGCGATCGCGAGACGAATCCCCCGACCGGTTAGGACATCGTTCGGGAGAATGTCGATATACGACGGCCCGCATCGTAGCGACTTGCGGCGGTCTCCACGCTCGGTCCACCGAAGTCGCCATCGTGGCACGGCATCGCGGTCTTGACCCTCGCGATCACGTTCCTTGTTCCGGTCGTGGGGGCGACGACCGGCGGCCCAATCGTTCTTCGAACGGCCGGGCTCTCGTCGTCGTCCACGGGTGCGATCTCGATCGACCTGGCCACTCCGAGGAACTACGCCGTGATTCCGCCAGGGTATCCGCTGATCCTCATCCTCACCGGCACAGCGACCTCCGTCCAGGTTTCCGTTGACACCGGACTCCGAACGAACATGGCATCCCCGTACATCATCGACACGCGCACGTGGACGAACGGCACCCATCTCGTCCACGTGTGGGCATGGCAAAACGAGACGCTCGCCGGATCGAGGACCTTCACGATCTTCGTGGATCCGACCTCGACGTGGCCCCCCGACACCGCGTCGATGGACATCGTCCTCGTCGGATTCGATGTGAATACGAGCGCGATGGCGGACGACCTCATCTCCCGCTACGTCGCGCCGATCCGCCTGTCCTCCAACGCGTTCACTCTCTACAATTTCGACTTGCGATTCCCCTTCACGATCCGCACGGCATCGAACGCGTATTTCCACGCCCTCCTAAACGCAACGCGCGGCAACGCGACGTTCACCACCACCCTCGAGGGCCGGCTCAATCTCTCTGCACTGATCGCGCAACGGAACGATGGGGTGGCACGGGACATCTTCGATCCGCTCGTCGGCTACCAGATCCGGTCGGAGTGGTTCGAGTCGTACGTCGCCGCGCACGCGCCGCTCGCTCCGCCCGTCCACCGCGGGTTCACCTTCTACCTCGTCAACTTCAGCGCGCTGGACAATCCCGGCAATGGCACCGATCACTGGTTCACGCGGCGAACGCCGGATCCCGACACCGGCCTGGACGAGAACTGGTGGCGGCTGGAGTGGGACAATTCCCTAAACACGCCGATGGGCTACCCGATGAACATCTTCGGGGGACCGAACCGCATGGTCGTCATCGATCCGACGGCGTACGAATGGTACACGGATTGGGCGTACGTTTGGCGCGACGGCGGGAATGGCCGGGCGCCGTACAGCCAGCGATACCAAGAGGTCAGCCCAGCGAACCGCTCGGTGTACCTCGGTGAACTCGTGAACGACCTCGTCGCGGGGCTCGGGTCCGTCCTCCCATGGGCGCCTCCACCCGAGCGCAACATCGAATTGCGGACCTACGTCCTGAGTGGCTCGGCGAACTACACGGTGGACTCGTTGCGGTGGGTGTACTCCGACCAACGGCTCCAGACGTATCTGCAGCAATCGTATGTGCCGCAGAACACCTGGATCGTCAACACCACGTTCGCACGCGTCGCCGACTATCCGGGTCTCCGGGCCGCCGTCGATGCCAATACGGTGTACATTGGGGGACATGGGCAACTCAACGGCTCGAACATTTGGGATTACCTTTCGATCCACCGATCCGACTTCGCGACGGACCTAAGTGGTGTGTTCCAAGTTCTCTCGGTCGTCTTGCTGTACGACAACCGAACGATGGTCTTCGGCGGCCGGCCGTTTACGGGCCTTGGCGGTCAGGAGGTCAGCCTCATCGCGTTGCCGACGGACCGGTTGTTCTACGCGAACGGGACCCGGGAGAAGGGGATCACGAGTTATCTCGCCCACGAGATCGGCCACAGCCTGGGATACGCTCATCAGTTCGGACCTCACTACCGATCCGACTTCGTCGACGGCAACATGGGGTACTTCCGGAACGAGCTTGGATACGGAGCGTTCTGGACCGACGCGATGTATCGGGTGCTCGCGACCGCGAAGCTTTTGGATACCGTCACGTCGCTCTCAGCAAAGGACCCCATCAACCTCGCGCCGGAGTTTTCTGAGGTCTACCGTTTGTACGCGTCGCTCGACCTCTCTGGAGCGTATTCGGCGGTCCTCCGGCTCCAGGACGAGCTGGCGGACACCGTTCCGCCGATCGCGAGCGCCGGACCGGACCGAACGGTCGAGCATGGAGTCTCGCTGGTCCTGACGGGAAACCGCTCGACGGACAACTATCGGGTCGTAAATTACTCCTGGGATTTCGGAGATGGGACGAACGCGTGGAGTTGGGATCCAACGATCTCCCACACGTGGCCTTGGGGCGGCACGTACCGGGTGACGTTAACTGTCTTCGACGCGGCGGGCAATCGGGGGTCGGCCACGGTGACCGTGATGGTCCTCGGGCCGCCCCCTCCCGGTGGACCGACGAATTGGGCCCTCGTCGGTGGCGTCGGACTCGTCGTCGCCGCGGCGGCCGGAGTGGCCGGGATCGTGCTCCTGCGACGTCGTCGCGGGCAATCGCCGCCACCGCAAACATGAACGACTCGACGCAGAAATTTATAGGGTGGGCGCATCCTCGCCGTTGGGGAGACCATGGAGCCGGTGACGAGCAAAGGCGCGGTCGTTCGGAATCTTCCGGACGAACCGTGGGAGAAAGGGATCGGGCCCGGGATCGTTGACAAGAAGATCATGGGGCCCGGGGACAGCAACTTCATGCTCATGGGGATTGCGCGGATGGATCCCGGCGTCAAGTCACCCCCACACCGCCACCGGTACACGCAGGTCTTCTACATCATGGAAGGTAGCGGCCAGATCATCGCGGACGGGAAGACGTATGACGTCGGTCCAGGATCCGTCGCGCGATTCGTGAAAGGGGAGACCCACACCGTGGTAAATCCCGGCCCGGGCCCGCTGACCCTGATCGAAGTCCGCGTCCTCCCGAGGGACCAGGCGGTCTGGGAATAGGATGGCTTCGTTGCGGACGTGGTTCCGGGCGACCCAGCCGCACAGCTTCGTCGCGTCCCTCGTGGGCGTCGCCCTTGGGACTGCGATCGCGTGGCAGCACGCGCGCGCGTTCGATGCGGGAGCCTTCCTCCTGACGGCGATCGGGGTCGTGTGCCTCCACGCCGCTACGAACATGAGCAACGATTCGATCGATTTCAAACGCGGAATCGACAACCTGCCGCCGCATTTGGTGAGTCCGTTCACGGGAGGCGCGCGAGTCCTCCCCGAGTCGGCGGTGTCGTTCGAGTCGCATCGTCGGGCGTGGATCACATTGTTCGTCGCGGCTGGTGTGATCGGTCTCGTCCTTGCGGTCACGCGTCCGAATGGCTGGATCCTCTTAGTCCTCGGGACGATCGGCGGGATCATCGGGATTTTCTACACCCTCCCGCCGATCGCGCTGCAGTACCATGGACTCGGAGAAGCGGCGGTGGCCTTGATCTTCGGACCAATCGTCGTTGTCGGCGCCTACGTCGTCCAAGCGGGGCAGTTCGCCTGGGAGCCGCTCCTCGCATCGATCCCGCTCGGGCTGTTGGTGGCGGCATTCCTCCTCGTCAATGAGATGCCGGAGCACGAGACCGACCCGCGGGGCGGCAAGCGGACGATCCCCGCTCGCATCGGGCTCGAGCGCTCGGTCCGCCTCTACGAGGCACTCCTCGTCGTTGCATTCGCCTTGCTGTCGGCGTTCATCGTGACCCGGGCGGTCACCTGGTTGGCGGCCATCGGATTTGTCGCGATCGTTCCGTTGATCCGGGCCCGCGCGGTCCTGCGGACGCACTATCGGGAATATCCCGCTCACATTCCAGCGAACGCCGGGACGATCTTGGCGGTCCTCCTCCTCGGCGCCGGCCTCACGGCGGCGTACGCGCTTGCGTCCTTCCTGCGCTCATAACAAGAACTGCGCAATCAAGGCGATTCCGACGACGATGTGCGCGGTGATCGTCAGGGCAATTGCGCGCTCGTACGCTCGGGGCGGAGCGCCCTCATTCGGGAAGACGAAGAAGAGGATTGACGTGAACACGACCAGCGCAAGCATCGGATACGCCGCGCGGTACGCGCCGGAGAGAGTCCAGAGGCCGAGGGTCGCGAGCGCCACCACGAAGAGCCCGAAGAAGAGAGATCGCGCGGTCGTCAATCCGAGGATTGTCACCGGCGTCCGTTTACCCTTCGCACGGTCTTCTTTTTGGTTCGGGAAGTATCGCACAAAGGATATCGCCGACGCGAGGAACCCGAGGACAACCGACGCCACAAGGCTCTGTTCGATGCCCCGACCACCGAATGCAATCGTCGCCCCAAGGGTCATGATCGGACCGAACGCGAAGAACGTCGAGAGCTCTCCGATTCCGCGGTAGCTGAGTTTCAGCGGCGGAGCGCTGTAGCTCCACGCGAGGGTGGCGCCCGCAATCCCGAATGCGAGCAGAACGACATTGGAAGTAACGACCACGAGGACAAGCCCCGCAAGCACCCCGATTGCGAATGCGATCCGACCGGCCCGTAACACGTTCCGCGGCGCTTCCCCGAGGCCGACCGCAGCCCCGCTGTCGAAGCCGACCCACGAACCGCGCAACGACGGCGGCCCCGGTCGGCCTTCGCCCTCGTAGTACCCTTTGAGGAGATTCGCTCCCGCTTGGATCCCGACGAGCGAAGCGAGTATGAGGACCAGGTACGCCGCACGAAAGGGCGCACCGGCGGCGATCGCGGCCGCGGTCCCGACAAGGGCCGGTATGATCGACGCCTCGAAGAGGATCGCCTGGGACGCACGGATCCACTCGACGAGGCGCACGGACCCGCCGACGCCGGGGCCGTCGAAAAGGATTCCGATGGTCTGTCGCGTGCTCTCGGGATTGAAAATACACTCTAGTGCGAAATGTTCCGTCTGGCATCCTTAAGTGCGGATGGACTATTCCGCGCGCGTGGCGAGGGGATACCGCCGGAAGCGGTACTATTCGACCTCGATGCGCGTCCTCATCCACCTGTCCGCTTCCCCGGCACACGAGCCCGCGGCGCTCGCGGCGGTGACGCAGGAAGGGATCGCCGCGGCGACGCGATCGGGCCGGACGACCGCGACGAAGTGGCTCGCCCGCATGGAGGCGAAAGGCCTCGTCACCGGGGAACGGGCCCATGTGCCCGGACACCGGGTCCGCAAGACCGTGTACCGGTTGACCCATGACGGCTGGATCGAGGCGACGAAGCTCCGCGGTCGACTGCGAACGGATATCGTGGAGGTCGTCGCGCCGGGCCTCGATCCCACCTTGATGCGGATCGCGGAAGTCCCCGAGATCTTCCCCGCGTACGTGAACCTCACGACCGCCGTGTCCCTCGTCAAGGGAGGCCGCCTCGATTTCA
>DATEGJ010000225.1:0-3607 GCA_035280105.1 Thermoplasmata archaeon | reverse complement strand
CTCGAGGTCGGCGGGAGTCAGCACCTGGCGTGCGGCGATGAGCGTCTCGAATCCCGGGAGGTGGTCCTCGAGGATGCCTTCGACCCGATCGGCGAGTTTCGGCGCTTCCGTGTCCCATTTTGTTTGTCGAAGGACGTAGGGAGCATATTGCACGAGCACGGACACAACGTGCTTTCCCGGCGGCGCGAGATCGGGATCTAGGACCGTCGGCACGGACACGTCCAGGATGGGCTCGTTCGAGGTCTTCCCGTATTTCGCATCGTCGAACGCCCGCTCGATGTACTCGAGCGAAGGACACACGCGGAAACGGGCTGGGAGACCCTCCGCGAGCGCCGCGATGGACGGCTTACCGTCGAGGGCAAAGTTCACCTTCGCGACGACGCCGTTCATCTCAAAGTTCCGAACGCGATTCAGGAACTCGGGACTAAGCTCATCGGACGGAACGAGCCGCAGGAATGTCCGCTTCGGATCGGCGTTCGAGGCGACGACACGCGCGTCAATCGTTTCCCCGGAGGCGAGCTCCACACCGGTTACGCGGCCCTCGTCGCTCCGGATACGACGGACCTCCGTCTCAGTACGGATCGTCGCGCCCGCATCCCTCGCCGCGGCGGCGAGCGCGGAGGCAAGGTTCCCCATGCCCCCCCGCACGAATGATCCCGCGGTGCCGTTCCCTTCCGAAGCAAATTCGCGAATCAGCCCGAACGCCGTCCCTGGGGACCACGGTCCTTCGAACGTGCCGAAGAGGGCATCGACCGCCAAGCTCGCCTTGAGCAGATCCGTCTCGAACCACTCGTTGAGCGCGTCCCGGACCGACATGGGAGGCAGCCGCAACATCTGCTGCATCGTGTGCTTGCCCAAGCGTCGCAGTCGCAACGCCCGCCGAAGGAGGGTCCATTCCTCCCCCAAGGAAGGGCTCACAACATTCGGCGGCGTCATTGCGAGCAGCGGCTCGACCGTTTGCCCGAAGAGACGGAGGAACCCGACGAACCGCGGATACGCGTCGGCGTCCTTGGCAGAGATGGCGCTGAGTTCCGACTTCGTCCTCCCGACGTCCCGCCACATGCGCAAGACCTTCGAATCGCCGATCGAGACGACGCGCGGATCGACGGGCAGGAACCGGACCCCGCGCCCCGCGAGGTTCAGGTCCTCCAGGATTTGGGGACGCAACGGTCCGCAGACCGATGCACCGGTCGGCCCGCGAAAGCCAGGAGCGATTTCCTCCGTCGTAACGGGCCCGCCAACCGCCGCCCGTTTTTCCAAGACGACCACGCGGCGTCCCGCGCGCGCCAAGTAGGCAGCTGTGACGAGGCCGTTGTGCCCTCCTCCCACCACGACGACGTCGAACGCTTCGCTCACGCCTCACACCTTCAGGAGCATCCAATCTTTCAGAATCTCCCGGGCAGCGTTGTAACCGGGGGCTCCCATCACGCCCCCGCCGGGATGCGCGCCCGATCCGCAGAGATACAATCTCTTGATCGGACAACGGTATTGGGACCACCCGGCGACCGGGCGAAGGAACAGGAGTTGGTCAGGTGTCAACTCGCCGTGGAAGATGTTGCCGCCGGTCAGGCCGATCATCTGCTCGAGGTCCCATGGGCTCAACACTTGGCGGTGGAGGACGATGCTCCGAATGTTCGGGATGTACTCCTCGATCGTGTCGAGGACCGTCTCCCCGAACGCGTCTCGCCGCTCCTCCCACGTCCCCTTCCGAAGCGTGTAGGGCGCGTACTGGATGAAGCACGACATGATATGCTTCCCCGGCGGAGCGAGCGTCGGATCCAAGGTCGAAGGGACACACATGTCGACGTAAGGCCGATGGGAGTAGTCCCCGTACTTCGCATCGTCGTACGCCTTCTCGATGTAATCCACGCTTGGTCCCAGGGAGATCGCGCCTTGCAGCTGCGGACCGTTTCCGGGCAACGCGGAGAAACTCGGCGCCTCCTTCAGGGCGAGATTCACCTTGCCGGAGGATCCTTCGATCTTGAAGTGCTCGATGGCACGAACGAAGTCGGCCGGCAACTCGGCGCGATCGAGGAATCCGAGGAACGTCCGCTTGGGATCGGCACTCGATGCCACGACCTTCGCGTAGATCTTCTCGCCGTCCGCGAGCTCGACGCCGATCGCCCGACCGTCACGCACGAGGATCCGTCGGACGTCCGCGTTCACGCGGATCTCGGCCCCGAAGCCTCTCGCCGCACGAGCGATTGACTCGCTCACCATCCCCATGCCGCCGCGGACGTACCCCCACGAACGGTAGGCGCCGTCGATCTCTCCCATGTAATGGTGCATCAGGACGTACGCGGTCCCGGGAGACCGCGGTCCGAGAAGCGTGCCGATAATCCCGCTCGAACACAGTCCCGCCTTAACGACGTCGGTCTCAAACCATTCGTCGAGGTAGTCCGCCGCGCTCATCGTCATGAGCCGCGCGAATGTATACACCTCGTCCTCGGTCAACGTCTTGAGTTGTTTGTTCAGCGCGAGGAGTTTCCGCAGTTCCGACGGGTTCAGCGATCCGACGTCCGGCGGGCTCATCGTAAGCGTAGGTGCGATGAACTTCGCCATCCGCGCCATCAACCGCCCGAAGCGCGGGTACGCCTCAGCGTCCCGGCGGGAGAATTTCGCGACCGCCTGGAATGTGTCCTCTTCGTCGCCGCGATGGAACAGGTACCGGCCGTCGGGCAGCGGTGTGAAGCTCGATTCTTGCGGGATCACCTCGAAGCCGTGGGCCGGCAGGTTGAGGTCGCGGATCACCTGAGGCCGCAGGAGGCTGCAGACGTACGAGCAGACGGTGAACTTGAACCCGGGGAACACTTCCTCGGTGACGGCGGCCCCTCCGAGCACGTAGCGTCGCTCGAGGACGAGGACGCGTTTCCCTGCGCGGGCCAAATACGCCGCGGTGACGAGTCCGTTGTGGCCGCCCCCGATCACGATGGCGTCATATTGCCGGGCCACGTCCACAATCTCCGATCCCGTGCGCCGCATCGTGCCGATTGCGTCGGCGCGCCGGGCCGCCGCGGGTAACGGGAGAGAGGTTAAATCGTTTCTCGGCGGTCCGCCCGGGAGCAGAGGCGGAGTCGTGCGTCGCGGATCTCCATTTCACTCGAGGACATCGGCGCTGTGCGACAGCTGGGAATGGCGCGGCTGGTCCGGATACCTCGCCGCCTCGTCGTACTCGCTCGTCCCGGAGATGGAGTACTACGCGATCCGACATTCGGCCGGGCTCCTCGATGTTTCGCCCTTGTACAAGTATCGGATCTCGGGCAAGGACGCGCTGCAGCTGGTGAACAAGGTCGTCACGCGCGACGCGACGAAGCTCTCGCGGGGACACATCTACTATACGCCGTGGTGCGACGAACGCGGCAAGACGGTGGACGACGGGACCCTCTGGAACCTCGGGGATGGCGGGTATCGGATGACGTCGGCCGAACCGAATCTCAAATGGCTCCAGGATGCGGGGATGGGCCTCGACGTCGAGGTGCAGGACGTCTCCGAGGACATCGGCGCGCTGGCGCTGCAAGGCCCATCGTCCCGAGCGATCGTCCACGAGGGCGCCGACGGCGCGGTGGAGAAACTGAAGTATTTCCGTTTCGTGAACACGAAATTCGCG
>DATEGJ010000224.1:0-5037 GCA_035280105.1 Thermoplasmata archaeon | reverse complement strand
CACGACGGAAGACGAGCTCTGAGATCGCCTTCCCAACCCCCTTTCCTTTTCCTTGTTGACCGGTAGCGGCAGCTCCGTTCGGTCCCTCCCGAACGATTTCGCAAGGACGATGGGCCGGCTCGCATCTTCCGCGTCGTGGATCTCATGCAGCGCGTCTGGGCCGCTCTCTTCCTTGTCGTCAGCTTCGTCTTCGAAGTCCCCGGCGTGATCGCGGCGATCGTCCGCGCATGAGCTGCGGCGAAGTCCTTATTGAGTCCCCGCGATGCCGCCGCGATGCGGCGGGAGGATCGGCGCGTCGTTGGGATCCTCGGGTTCCTCCACGGGGCCGTTCACGCGAACATCCTTGCTATCCCGGTCTTCCTGAATCTTGCGTGGGGCGCGGCGTTCGGCGCTGACACACTGACTCTCGGCGTCCTTGCGGCGATTGGCTTCTCCTTGTACGGCCTCGGTGCGGTGCCCTTCGGTTACCTGGCGGACCACGGCGCTCCCGGCCGCCTCCTCGGGGTGTGCGCCCTCGGCATCGCGGTCGCGATGGCGGCGATCGCCCTCAGCCCCTCCATCGTGCTGCTAGCGGCGTCCCTGGCGGCCTTAGGGTTCTTTTCGGCGGTGTACCATCCGACGGGCCTCTCGGTCATCTCTAGGGCCGTGGCGGCGCAGGGGCGCGCAATGGGATGGCATGGCATGGGTGGCAGCTTGGGGATTGCCGCGGGCCCTTTGTTCGTGAGCGCGACGCTTGCGCTCGGATGGTCGTGGCGGATCGTGGCGGCGTTGATGGTTGTGCCGGCGGTCGTCGCGGCGCTGCTCTTGTTTGTGGGTCGACTTCCGGACTCCGGGGCCGCGGATCCAGAAGCTCCCCGGGTCAATCTGCGGACGCTTTTCACGCCTCCTTTTGTGCTGATCATCGTTGTGTACATGTTCGCGGGCTTTGCGTACCAAGGAAGCCTCACGTTCCTCCCCCGCTTCATTGGGTCGGGCCTCTTCGTGCTCGCCCTCGCCGTGGGCGCGGTCGGTCAGGTCGTCTCGGGGCGGCGTGCCGATCGGCCGAATCCGGAGGGAAGTCTGTTTCGACTCAGCCTGCTGGGGGCCGGGCTCCTGGGATTGCTCTCGCTCATCGTGTTTGTCGGATACCCCGCGGTCATCGGCGTGGCGGCATTCGGCGCGACGGCCCTCGTGTTCGGTCTGGTCCTGTTCTCCCTGGAGCCACTCCAGAATACCCTTGTCACCGGAGAAGCGCCGCGGTCCCTTCGGGGCTTCGCGTTCGGGTTCACCTTTCTCAGCGTCTTCGGCGTCGGATCGATCGGCGCCGTCTTGGCGGGATTGTTGATCCAACAGAACCAAGTTGCCCCGCTGTTTCTTATCCTGGGCGTGTGCATGGCGGCGTCCGGAACCGCTGCGCTCCGCGTTCGACGGAATGGCGGCCTCCGGTCGTCCGCCTAATCGAACGGAACAATCCGCTGGTGCGTTACGGGAGATGCAAACGATTTCGTTCAGCTCGCCGGGACAGCGACGCCTTGCGCCTGGAGCGTGTCGCGGACGATCTTGATCATGCCGTCCGGGTCCTTGTAGTACGAGGACACGATCTTCGCAACATCGCGGTAGTTCTTGATCTCCATGCGCTTCATGTACTCGAAGATGTCCAAGCGGCGCTTGACCTCCTGTTCCATCCGCCGCTGGTTCCAGTTGCGGGCGAGGGAGATCTTCTCGTAGACGTACGAGTGACCGCTGTAGTTGAACGTGTCATCCGCCGGGTTCCACGTGTAGGCGGAGTTCGTGATCAGCTCGTTGCTCTCCGGGTCCGTGCCGACGACCTCGACGATCGCCTTCACGCGGCGCGTCATGTCCGTGCCGACCTTGACCTGGGCCTGCAGCAAGACGATGTCCAATGCGGCGACGAGGGCGCGCGGCAGGTTGATCGGGTCGTTCTCGAGCCGGTGGACCATCGCTTGGACGTCGTCCGCGTGGAACGTCGTGTACGCGGACTTGCCCGTCGCCATGGCCTGGAACACGACGAACGCCTCGGGGCCACGGACTTCACCGATCATCATGTACTGAGGCCGCTGCCGGAGTGCGGCCGTGAGCAGGTCGAACATGTCGATCTCGCCGGCCGTCTTGCCCGTGGTGCTCGACTTGCCGCCGAATCCGCCGCGGGTCAGGAGCGGGACCCAGTTCTCGTGGGGCAGGTTCAGCTCGCGGGTGTCTTCGATGGAGACGATCTTCATCTGGGGCGGGATGAACAGCAGGATCGCGTTGAGCGTCGTTGTCTTCCCGGACGCCGTGCCGCCGCAGATCAACATCGACTGCCCGTTCTCGATCGCGAGCCAGAGGTATCCCATCATCTCCGGGGACATCGTCTTGAAGCGGACGAGGTCGAGCGGGGTGAAGGGGTTCTCTCGGAATCGCCGGATCGTGAACGACGATCCGCGCTTCGTGACGTGCATGCCGAGGGTGGCTTGCAGACGCGAGCCGTCCGGGATCGTGGCATCGAGCATGGGTTGCGCGACGGAGATGTGCTTCCCCGAGCGCTGGGCGAGCCACACGACGAAGGAATCGAGTTCCTCCGCGCTCTCGAACTTCAGGTTCGACGGGATCGAGCCGTACTTGCGGTGGTAGATGTAGAATGGCACACCGACGCCGTCGCACGAGACATCTTCCACCTGGACGTCCGTCATGACGACGTCGATCGGACCGTAGCGGATGAAATCGCGGTAGACGAAGTACAGGACGCGCTCCTTCGAGACGGGATGGAGGTCCACGCCGAGTTCCCGGAGGAGTCCGTCCACGATGCGTCGAAGGTAGTTTTCCTTCTGGGCGCGGTCCGAGTCCTCGAGGAGCTCGAGGTTCTCGACGAGGATCTCCTTGAGGACGTCGAGCAGGTCCGACTCCTCTTCGAGGAGCTTTGGTTCGATCGCCTCGTAGAAGTACTCGTTCGCGACCGTGTCGTACAGGATCCGGACGTACGCGTAGTTCTTCAGGATCGGCTGGATTTCGATTTCGTTCATGTTCTTGTTGACGAGCTTTGGGATCGTGGTGATCTTGCCCATGGTGGTCTCTTCGACCGAGCTCACCTTCGGCGCCTTCACCTTGATGCCCTTGTCCCCGAGGAGGCGGCCGAAGTACCGCTTCTTCATCGAGTCGAGGGCACCGAACACCTTCGCTTTGCGTTCCTGCTCCAGGTCGTCGAGCATCCGCTTGGCTTCATGGCGTTCCGAATCGAGGCCGCGGACCTTCGCCCTCGTGGACTTCTTCTTCCGGTCGATCTCGTCGAGCTCTTGAACCGTCTTCCGGTCGAGGGATTGGGCCATTCGGTCACCTCAGATGATCAGGAACGCGAGCAATGCGATTGTCAGCATCACGAAGCTGTGGCGCAGGCCGTTCGGGATCTTGCCGGTGTCCAGGACGCCAGCGAGGATTCCGTCGCCGAGACCGTGCACGATTGTCGCAATGAAGAACGCCACCTGAATGCTCGCGACGACCGCGGGCAGGTTCTCCGCCAACGGACTTGAGATGACGCTGCCGGTCTGCGTGAGGGCGCCGCTCGCCTCGAGCATCTTCGGGAGGAACGTCACGTTCAGGATCCAGATCGTCACGAGGAACACCATGAACGAGATGTAAATGACCGCGATGTACGTCGACATCGCAATCCGCCGCTCGTCCTCGGTGAGCTGGTTCTCCTTGGTGTCGTGCGAGACCATCGTCAGCACGTCGGCCACGTCGCCGCCCGCATCCGACGACTTCACGATGATCGCGACAACCCGCTCCGTCATGGGGGTCTTCACACGCTGGGAGAAGAGGCGCAGCGCCTCGGTGGCCGGAACGCCCCAGGAGATCTGGGCCGCCATCTTTTTGATCTCCGGCGTGAGCTTGCCGTATCGACCGCCCGACGACACCACGATGGCTTCCGCGAGGGTCATCCCGAATCGTCCGGCTTCCGCCACGTCGCGGAGGAAGTCGGGGAGTCGGCGCTCGATCATCTTGATCTCGCGGGCTTTCTTCGCCATGTAGAACCCGTACGGTCCGATGAGCCCGAGCGTCGCGATCACGAACCAGTTCAGGAACCGTGTGATCGGGCTCTGTCCTGCCCGCAACGTCAGGTTGATCGCGTCGGTCCAGTTGAGGAACGCGATGAATAGGAACAAGCCGAAGAGGGCCGAACCGACGCCCAGGACCGCACTCTTCCGATCGGCTTTCTCGTGCAATCGGACGCGGGCTTTCTCGAGCTCGGGGTTCGCCATCTCAGGTCTCCTGTTCCATGTTCCAGATTACGAAGATGAAGCCGAATTGGCTGACGGGAATCATGAGGGCGACGACCACGTACAGGAGCGTCACGACGAAGCCGCCCCCCTGTCCTTTCGTGATGAGGGCCATGATCGCCATGATGACGACCAGGAATAGAGGGAAGGCCACGACGACCGTGACGAACGATTCCGCAAGCATCCCGAGCGTCTCCATCTTCTTGCGCATGTCGAGCCGGTCTTCCTTCTCGAACTGCTCCGCCTTCACCAGGAAGTACGGCTTCAACTGTCCGCCGCTCGTGGACGTCGTCACGACGCCCTGGAGGAAGTCTTGGAACTTGGAGGATGGTGAGCGCTGGGCCGCGCGCCGGATGGCGGTCAGAATGTCCACGCCGAGCAGTTCGGTGTCTCGCGTGATCCACTCGGCCTCTCGCGCGACTTCGCCGTAGACGGTCTGCTTCGACAGTTCCTTGAAGATCACGTCGACCGGGACGTCGGCCGAGGCCATGGCGGAGATGAACGACATCGCGCCGGAGATTTTCTTGTCGATCTTGCGGCCCCGCTTCTTCGCCATCGAGGCCGGTTTTCCGTGATACCCGACCGGGAGGCCGAAGGAATACATGTACGAGATGAAGATCGGCAGCGCCGCGACGAGGCCGAAGAGGAACAGCAGCGTGACGATGCTGATATGGAGGAAGATCAGGAGCACGGCCGCCACGAAGGCCGCGATGACCGCGCCGACGGCGACCATCGTCGTGTTCATCCAGGCGACCGCGAGGTACTCCTCCGGTCGCAACTTGATGTG
>DATEGJ010000223.1:0-2731 GCA_035280105.1 Thermoplasmata archaeon | reverse complement strand
GTCATGTCGAAGACCGAGAGGACGCCTTTGGCGCCGTGGAAGTACGCTTCTTTGAACAACTGAAGGAACGTGCGCTTACCCATGATGTCGAGGATCATCATGTCGACCTGGACCGGCCGTCCGTTAATCGACCCGATGGACACGGTCTTCTTCGAGACGACCGCCCCGAGCGTGCGGATGTACGACTCATCGAACGCCCCGGACACGAATCGGTGAATCAGGCTCGTCTTGCCGACGCCTTCCTCCCCGACGAGGCAAATCTTGAACTTGTAGGTCTTCGACTCCGGCTCCATCGAGGGCCTCCGCAGCATGACGCCGCAGTACCCGGCAAGGGGTTATCAAGCCGTCGGCGCCATTTTCAATTTAGGAACTTCCCGGGGCAAATCCCTCGATGTCGAGGATCGTCCCGGTCCGGGATTTCTGCGGTCTCAGTTTCACCCGAACCTTCATCCCCGTCCGGGCGGCGTCGGGCGGGACGAGGAGACGGTGGACGAGACCGCCTTTGATCGTGTCGAACGTGACGAACGCCCAGAGCTGCGGTGGCTCCAAGGTCGCCCCAGTCCGGTCCAGGCGGGCGGCGGTAAATGCCGCGACGCGACCTTCCGCCGGGACGTCGACGTAGTCGGTGAGCTCCGCGAAACAGTCTTCGCAGAAGATGCGCGGCGGGAGATAGTTCAGATCGCACGCCTCGCATCGGGATGCGAGGAGTCGTCCGGAGTCGCGAAGCGCGACGAAGAACCGTTCGCCCGCGATCCCGGAGGTGTAGATGTAGTCGGCTTCGACGTTGCCCTCCCAGTGCCGGTACTTCCGCGGGTCGGTCGTCCGCTCCAGGAACGTCACGCCTCGCCCTCCCGCAACGGCCGGAAGTATTGGATGTCAAGGACACTGCCGGTGCGCTCGCCGGTCGGCTTCCACGACGCCTTCACGCGCATTCCGATGTGGATCTCGTCCTTTGTCATCTCTCCGAAGAAGTGCATCATTCCCATTTTTGGCGAGGCGCCGTCCAGGCTCACGACGCCGACGAGGATTGGGTCCGCGATCCGCTTCGCATTGGTGTCCAAGTAGGAGACGGAGAATGTCTCGATCGTTCCGGTGTCGCGGATGTACATCCACGCGTCGGTGGGCCGGAAGCACTCCTCGCAAAACATCCGCGGCGGGAAGAGAATCCGCTTGCACCCGTTACACGTCCGGGCGATAAGTCGGCCTGCCTCGAGCTCTTCGAGAAATCGGGACATCGCCTCGCCAGCGGCCCACGCGTATTTCGCATCCGGGCGGAACCGTGTCTGTGTCACCTTCCCGTTCGCGAGGTCGTCCGCGCCGAGTTCGACGCCCGGCCATTTCTTGATTCGCGACGTCATGCGCGCATCACCACGACGCACCCGTACTGCATGAGGTCCCCCCACGCCTGCGAGACGCCCGTGCGGACCTCGTGCGGGATCTGCCTTTTGCCCGCTTGACCGGTCAGCTGCCAGAACAACTCGCCGATCTTCATTCCCATCGTGGCGGCGATCGGGTTCCCGACCCCCAGGAGGCCTCCGGACGGGCACACGGGCAAGTTTCCATCCCGCTCGGTCACGCCTTCCCGAGTCAGGATCGGCGCCTGGCCTTTGTCCGCGAGCAGGAGCCCTTCGAGGTGGTGGAGCTCCTTGTAATCGAACGGATCATACGGCTCGGCGAAGTCGATCTGCTTGCGAGGCGCGTCAATCTTCGCCATCTTGTACGCCATCTTCGCCGCGCGGGCCACGTATTCCGGAAAGACGAGGTCCCGGTCCGTCCACATCGTCGAATCGATGCACCATCCGACGCCGGAGATCCAGGCCCGATCTTTGATACGGTGCTTTCGGATGAAGTCCTCTGACGCGAGGACGACAGCGGAGGCACCGTCGCTCGGCGGGCTGATGTCGAGTCGCTGTACGGGCCACGCCATCACCTCGCTGTTCAGGACGTCCTCAATCGTGATGTTCGGATCCGCGAGCTGGGCGCATGGATGGCCGACCGCGTTCCGCTTGTTCTTCACCGCTACGCGGGCGATGTCCTCCTTCTTGACGTGGTGGACCGTCATGTAGCGGTTCATCTCCATCGCGAAGATCCACACCAGGTTCGGCCGTAGCGGCCGGTCGAGGATCGGGTCCCAGATGTGGGCGAACACGCTCTGCGGGTGCGGCTGGCACGAGGACATCTTCTCCTCGTTCACGACGAGCACGACGTCGGCGAGTCCGGAGGCGACGTGCCACCAGCCTGCGATCGTGCTGAAGACCCCGGTCCCGCCGCCAGTGAAAACGCGGGTGTACGGCTTTCGGAAGCCGCCGGCGCCGTCCAAGAGGTATTCGCCTTTCATGTGTACGCCGTCGAAGGCGTCCGGGGCCGTGCCGTTCACGACCATGTCGACGTCGGCCCGGGTAATGCCCGCGGAATCGAGAGCCATCCGCGTCGCCTCGAAGCACATTTCCTTGCCCGTCTCCTGGAGCCGCCGCCGGAAGATCGTCATGCCCGCGCCAATGACACCGACTTTCCTCACTGGCCAACCCCCAAGACGGCCACCGCAGCGGTCGAACTCGGGATGAACCTCCAGGCTTGCGCGAGTCCGACCTTCGCGCCGTCGACCTGCCGCGTCCCCGCATCCCCACGCAGTTGGAGAGCGACCTCTGCGGCTCGGTGGAGCCCGGTTGCCTCGAACACGTTCCCGCATCCGAGGGATCCGCCTGAGACGTTCACCGGCAATCGGCCGTTG
>DATEGJ010000222.1:0-2395 GCA_035280105.1 Thermoplasmata archaeon | reverse complement strand
CTTTCTGGAGTACGTCAACGACCAGATCGCGCTGCGGCGATCCGCGCTGATCCTGAGCGTCGATGACCGCGCCTTCGAGCCGAAGGAGCTCGCCCTCATCGAGCGCAACACGACGATGCTCGAGTAGTGAAGCCTTAAGGCCGCCTCCGACATCCGTTCGCTTCTCCATGTTCGAGATCGAGGCGCGAGGAGGCCTAGGGCGCAAAGGCATCTGGACGCGGGGCACTCGTTCCATGGCGACGCCGTTCGTCCTCTTCGCCCAACCGCGTGGCGCGTCCCGAGATGTCCCTCCCTACGCCGAGGCGCTGCTCGTCGTCGAGCGAACGGCTGACCCGCGATTCCAGGTCCGCGTGAGCGGTAGCTTCTTCGCACCGCGCGACGCGACTCATCCGGACGACCTCCCGCCGACGAAAGGCCTACCGTCCTCCATGGCAGACCTCGAGGTACCCCAGTCGCTGGTGGCGGGAGACCTCGCCATCCTCACCGGGGACGCCAACGTCATGGCGGCGAAGGAGGCGGCCGCCGTTTTCCTGGCGAACGGGATGGAGTTGGAGCGGTCGCCTCGCGATTTCGTCGGCGCGGTGCAACGCGTTCGGGAGGACCTTGGCCCCGCGAAGGTGGTCGTGGTCACAGGACTTGCGACGCCCGCCAATCTTGCGCTGCTCGTGTACGCGGGAGTGGACGTAGTCGACTCGTCCCGAGTCGCCCTCGACAGCGTCCAGGGACGGTTCCACACCGCCGATGGAGTGCTGCCTGAGGCCGAAGCGGATCGCGACGCATGCGGATGTCCCCCGTGCGCCGGCCATGAGGACCTGGGACGGCACAACGACTACGCGTTGTTCCGCGAGATGCTCCTCGTGCGCAATCACCTCGCCCACGGCCGTCTCCGGGAACTCGTCGAACGTCGCCTGGCAAACGCTCCGTGGAACACCGCGGTCCTCCGGCATCTCGACCTCCGCGGCTACGATCTCGTCGAACAATACACGCCGACCGCCGGCCGGGCGATGCTCGCGTACGCCCACGAATCTCTCACCCGACCCGAGGTCGTTCGATTCCGCCGGCGGGTACGCGAGCGATACGAGAAGCCGCGATCCGCGCGGGTCCTTCTGTTGCTCCCGTGCTCCGCGCGAAAACCGTATTCGTCGAGCCGAAGCCACCGCCGGTTTCGCGACGCCCTCCTCGCATCGAAGAATCCGTCCATCGTCCATGAGGTCATCGTGACGTCGCCCTTGGGCCTGATTCCGCGAGAGCTCGAACGCTTCTACCCGGCCGGCGCGTACGACATCCCTGTTACCGGCGACTGGAGTCGCGACGAGACGGCGATTGTCTCGGAAGATCTCCGCGCGTTCGTAATGAAACACCACTACGATCGAATTGTCGCCCACCTAGGCGCCGAAGCGCCGATCGTCCACAAGGCGCTGCCCGATGCGATCATGACAGCGAAAGACCGTCCGGCGTCCGACGAGTCCCTGGAATCCCTTACGCGCACCCTGAACGACGAGGCCGCGTCGTTCGAGCGCATCCCGAGAGGCGTGCGGTTCTCAGAAGAAATGACGAACATCGCCCGATTCCAGTTCGGCGATCCGGGGAAAGCGCTGGTCGATGGCGCCACGTTCCGCGGCCGCTTTCCCGACGTCCGGGTGGTGCGCGGCGGCCGCCAACACGCGATGCACACGAGTCGAGGAATGTTGTCGCTCACCCTTGACGGCGGCATCCTCCTATCGAAGCAAGATGCGTACTGGGTCGAGATCGAGGACTTCCTC
This sequence comes from Thermoplasmata archaeon, assembly GCA_035280105.1. Lineage (GTDB taxonomy): Archaea > Thermoplasmatota > Thermoplasmata > RBG-16-68-12 > RBG-16-68-12 > RBG-16-68-12. Next base: position 632 of record DATEGJ010000222.1, on the reverse strand, counting down.
CCGAAAGGAAACGTCTTCGCCGTCGGCGTTCGCGATGCCGCGCACGAGATTCGCCCGGGCGACGACGTGGTCGTGCGACACGAAGGCGAGGTACGCGCGGTCGGCACGGCCCTGCTCAATTGGCGGGAGATGATCGATCTCGGGCGAGGGGAAGCGGTCCACGTCCGCCATGCGGTCGCGCCGCCTCCATAGGGTTAAGGAGCGACCCGCCATCGCCGCGAGGAATGGCGCTTCTCCCGGACCTTGCGGCCGCTGCGCTGTACGGTGCCGTGGTGTTCCTGCTGACGCTGGGGATCCTCGTGGTGTTCGTCGAGACGATCTCGCCCCGGCGCACGGTGGCGGCACTCGTCGGGGCGGCGATTGTGGCGATCGGATTGGCCTCGGCGGGCGAACCCGGTCTCTCCCTTCTCGCCATCGGATTTGGCGCGGCGCTCGTTGCGAACCATGCATTCGAATGGCTTACTACTCGGTGAGCCTAGGGGCCGGTACGCGCGGATGGAGTCGCCTCCCATTGCGGTGTCGGGCGACAGGTCCATCGCGGCGCTGCGAGCAGAAGGAGGAAGGAGAGCGAGGTTGCCCCGAGGATCTCGGACGAGAGCGCGATTGCGCGACGTCGAATGGGGCCTGCCTTG
>DATEGJ010000221.1:0-2207 GCA_035280105.1 Thermoplasmata archaeon | reverse complement strand
CGACGATTCGCGCCTCGAGTCCGGCGCGGCGGATCTCCCGGAGTAGGCGACCCCGCAAACGTTAAAGGCATGCCTCCCCATCGTCACGCTGGTGGCGGAAGAAGAGGTCGTCCGCGTCCGCCTTCCCCGTGCGAAGGAAACCGAGATCTTCGGGATTGCGGACCAGCTCCTCGGTGCGTCGCGGATCCGCGTCATGTGCGCCGACGGCAAGAGCCGGCTCGGTCGGATCCCAGGGAAGCTGAAGAAGCGGATGTGGATCCGCGAGGGCGACCTCCTGGTCGTCAAGGTGTGGCAGTTCCAGGACGACAAGTGCGATATCAAGCACCGCTACACGAAGACCGAGGCGGCGTATATGAGCCGCCGTGGCCTCATCCCGAAATCGATTAACGTCTTCTGATCGTTGCGCGAGTCAAGGCCCCGGAAAAGGGCAAATACGCTGATTGCCTTTTGATGGAGGTGGACGGGATTCGACCGCGCGATGAGCTAAGCGATTTCCGCTTATCCCGAGAGGAGAAGGCCCGTGAAATTGTCGCTCGCCTCGAGGTTCGCCGGCGCTTTTACGGCATAGCATTTCTCGTGTTTGCGGTTGTCGTCGTATCGATCGCCCTCGCCATGATAGGAGTGAGTCCTGACTCTTGGTCCTACATGGTCGCATGGGTTGGGTCGAGCACCCTCGGTACGGCGGTCGTTTTGTGGTGGCTGTACGTCGCCCGACGGGAGAGCCTCTACGCGGACGCGGGCCGAGAACTTCTCGGTGCGAAGTGAGTTCCTCCCGCAAAGCTCTTAGTCGAGCGGCCCGTTCGTTTCGGGAACGATGTTCGACGACCGACGCATGCGCCGGCTGGAGTCCCAGGTCGACGCCCTCCGAACGCGCGAGAAGGACTCCGACACTCGGAAAACGTACGACCAGGTGTTCGACCGCGCCGCCCTCCTGACGATCGCCTCGCTCATCGGGGACGGGGTCATCGCGACCCTCGACTACCCGGTCAGCACTGGGAAGGAGGCGAACATCTTCCATGCCACGGACGAAAGGGGCCGTGCGAAGGCCGTCAAGATCTACCGCATCGCCACCGCCACGTTCCGGAACATCGCGGTGTATCTCGAGGGCGATCCGCGATTCAAGAAAGTGAAGAAGGCGATCAAGCCAACGATCTTCGCATGGGCCCAGAAAGAGTACAAGAACCTCGTTCGGATGGACGACGCCGGGGCGCGGGTCCCGAAGCCGGAACGAGTCATCGACAACATGCTCGTAATGGAATACATCGGGGACGAGAATCAGCCTGCGCCGACCGTGAAGGAGATTCCGATCGAAGATCCCGACGAACTCTTTGCCGACGTCGTTCGGAACATGAAGGCGATCCGGCACGCGGAGCTCGTCCATGCCGACCTGAGCGAATACAACCTGTTGTACTGGGACAGCGGGGTCGTCGTCATCGACGTGGGCCAGGCGGTTACCATCGACCATCCTCGAGCCGCGGAATGGTTCAAGCGCGACGCGTCAAACATCGCCCGGTTCTTCGCTCGCCATGGGGTCAAGGTGACACCGCAAGACCTCGAACGGGAAGTCCTGGAGGACTGAGATGTTGTACGCACGGATCTCAGCTGAGCGAATCGGCGTCCTGATCGGCTCGGACGGTGCGACTAAAGGGCGCTTGGAGACGGTGACCGGCACCCGCATCGCCGTCGACTCGGCCAGCGGCGAGGTCACGATCGACGAGACCGGCTCCGCGGATCCCGTGCTCGCGCTCAAGGCCCGCGACATCGTTCACGCGATGGCGCGTGGGTTCTCGGAGGACCGCGCGTTCCGTCTCCTGGACGATGAGGCTTACTTGGAAATCCTCGACATCAAGGACTTCGTCCATTCGAAGAACCGCATCACCCAGGTGCGCGCCCGGTTGATCGGGACTCGTGGCAAGACCCGGCGTCTGATCGAGGAACTCACCGGCGTCGACGTCAGCGTGTTCGGCCACACGGTGTCGCTGATCGGAGGGCCTTTCGAAATGGCCATCGCCCGCGATGCCGTCATCATGTTGCTGCGGGGGAGCGAGCACAAGACCGTCTATCGATTCCTCGAGCGGAAGCGCGCGGACATCAAGGTCTACAACATGGGTTTCTAGGGTCCTCCCGCCCAATCCTTTTAGCCTCCGCGGATCCATCCTCCGCCCGATGTCGAAAGCCGCGGTCAAGGATTTGGTCGAAAGCTACCA
>DATEGJ010000220.1:0-2137 GCA_035280105.1 Thermoplasmata archaeon | reverse complement strand
ATCGCGTCGCCGACCGCGACGACGCGGAGTGCGGGTCGTGGCGTTCGTTTCACGCCTTCCACAAGCCCTGTCGCTTCAGCTCGTCGACGACGACCTTGTAGTCCGCAGGCCGTCCGCACTCCGGGCAGAACAAGCTACCGTGGGCGTCCCGGACCGGATTCGGTCCTTCCCACCCGCAATACCGGCACACCGCATCCGTCACGCCCATCGGTCGCCTCAGAAGAAGTCTTCGAGGGTCAGCTTCTTGTCCGCCTTCCGAGAACCGGGTTCCGACGTCTCACCTTCGAAGTCGTCGCTGAAGAGAGACTTCTGCTGCGCAGGCTGCGTTCCGGTGAACAGCGCTTTCTCGTCCCATCCGTAGACCTCCGTAACATACGCGAGGGTTTGTGCCACGCGGCGCGCGTAGTACTCCCAGTCCGGCCGCTTTTCGAACGCGCGACCCGACACGTAGGGCTCGACCTCCATGGGGCTCTTCCTCGAGTCCGTGACGATCCAAGAGACCTTCATCCCGGGCATGAACTCCTCGCCCATCTCCTCGAGCTTGCGTGCCGCGATGACGTTACTCATCGAGTTCGGGTTCACGTAGTTCTTCTCTTCCCGCACGGTCCTCGAGATGACGAGGGCTTCAATCGGGTCACGCTCCACGTCGTCGAAGCTCGGGGCCCCCGCACGCACTTCGGCGACGATTTGCTTTGCGAGCGCGATCGAGCCTTCCTGATCTCGATCAAGGATCCGGTCGAACACGCGACGCTGCGCCTCGCTTTGCAAGTCGAAGGCGTCCGTGCGGCGAATTTCATATCCGCGCACGACGAGTTGGCCCTGCAACTCCTCCGGCCACGCGACCTTGCCTGCGTACCGCTTCTTCTTTCCATGGCTGAACAAGGTCTCAAAGATCTTGTCTACTTCCATGGCGATGCGTCCACGGGAGAACCGCTCGGCCGTCTTCCGCGCAAACTCCAAGGAGGTCTCGAGGCCCGGGGACGGCGATTGGAAGAACACCGAATCCGTGTCGGCGTAGACGACCTTGACTTCCTCCGCCTCCAACTCACCGATGATGCTCTTGATCCGCTCGCGCGCAAAGGCGGTGATCGAGGCGCCGACCTTCGGGTCGTTGAAGCGGTAAAACGACGAAGCAAGGACGCCGTAGAATGCGTTCATGAGGACCTTGATCGCCGCTTGAAGGCCCTCGTAGAACTCTTTCATCTGGGAATCCGCCTCCCCTTTCATCTTCGTCCGCACGTCCTGGCGGTCTTTCATTAGGTTCGCGAGGATCACCGGAAGGAGGCCCTTCTTCACGTCGGCCGAGAGGAACTTCGCCCCGGTCGGGCTCGTGACCGTCCCGGCCGGCGAGACGGTTGTGAAGCAGATGTTGTTCTCGATGATGAGCGACGGATACATCGCGCGGAAGTCGAGCGAGATGACCCATTCGTAAAGGCCGGGCTGCAAGCTGTGGACGTACCCGCCTTCGATCTGCTCGACGCGACCGCCGCGCATCTTCATCATCGGCACTGCCACCTTCGCACGGTCCGCGGCTCGGATCAGGATCGAGTCGATGAGGTTGGACGTTCGGCCGTGGAGCACGTCCTCGAGGGGGAGTTTGCTGACCGCCGCGAGGTCGAGGGTCTTCTCGATGCGGCGCACGCGCTCCAAGATCCGGAGGGAAAGCTCCGCGTCCTGGATACAGTACCGAATGACCTTGTCTCGGTCAGCCTCCCATTCCTCGTCGATCTTCCGGCGCTGCAGCACGTGCTTGCCTTCTCCGAGGAGCTGTTTCGCGACGTAGTCAAGGGTCTCCTGCTTCATGTGAAGGCTCAGCCGCTCTGCCTTCACCGCCCACCAGACGTCCGTCAGGATGCGTCCGTCCAGCCGCCAGAACCGCTCGCCCAGGTGGAAGAACGTCGAATGGTCTCGCGCCAGCCCGAGCCGCGGAATGCCGTTCTTCGCGGCCCGATCGATGAGGACGGGCAGGTCGTATCCGTCGATGTTGTATCCGGAGATGATGTCGGGATCGAGGTCGTCGATCAGCTTCACGAACCGATCGATGATCTCTCGCTCGGTGCCGGTCAGGATGCGCGTCTTGATCTCGCCGTCCTCGCGGTACGCGACGCCGATGCAGAAGATGTGCCCGTCCCGGATG
>DATEGJ010000219.1:0-2636 GCA_035280105.1 Thermoplasmata archaeon | reverse complement strand
TGATGGCCCCCATTCCGCTGGAGAAGGACAGCGCGTGCTTCGCCCCTTCCAGTGCCGCCAAGCTCTTCTGGAGCGCGTTGCGGGTCGGATTCGTCCCGCGGCCGTAGTCGTACGTATCCTGGTTCTTGCGCGAATACGTCGACGTCATGTAGATGGGCGGCGTGACGGCGCCTGTCTGGGGATCCGGCTCTTGGCCAGCGTGGACGGCCTTCGTTGCGAAACGCATGCGATCGCCGCGGCGGAGTCGCCGGTCGTGCGTAAATATCCTTGCTACGCGCGCCCCGCCAGGTACCCGAGCACATCGATGCGAGTGATGATTCCCTCGAGGTGATTCTCCTTCCCGACCACGACCGCCGGATTCCCACGCATCAAGAGCTTGTAGACCTGATCCAAGTCCGCCCCCGGCTCGACGAGCGGGAACGGTTTCTCCATGACTTTCGCGACGTAGTCGTCCTGCATCTTCGGTTCTTTGAGCAGGGCCTTCATCAGGTGCTCCTCGCGGAGGCTCCCAACCACGATCCCGGTGTCCAAGACGGGGAGCTGCGAGACGTTGTACTGTCGCATGATGTCGACGGCCTCGCGCACCTTCGCGGCGATGTCGACGGTAATGACGCCGGGAATCGTGCGCTCCTTCGCCCGAAGGATCGTCATGAGCGGGGCGACCGGTTCCTCGAGGTAACCTTGTTCCTTCAACCATTCCTCGTTGTGGGCTTTGGAGAGGTACCGCTCCCCGGTGTCGGGCAAGAGGACGACCAAGACGTCGTTCGGGCCCAGCGTTTCCGCGATGCGCCGCGCGGCCACCAACGCGGCCCCGCTTGAGCTCCCGGCGAGGATCCCCTCCTCCCGCGCGAGCCGCCGCGTCATGAGGTAGGCTTCCTTGTCGCCCACTTTCACGACCTCGTCGATGTACTTGAACCAGGTCGACTCCGGGACGAAGTCCTCGCCAATCCCTTCGATTTTATATGTATGCGCTTTAATAATTTCATTCTTATAGAAGTAGTCCTTCAGGATCGATCCAAGCGGATCGACCCCGATGATTTTGACCTTCGGTTTCTTTTCTTTCAGGAACTTTCCCGTCCCGCTGATCGTCCCGCCGGTTCCCATTCCGCAGATGAAGTGGGTCACCTTGCCGTCCGTATCGTTCCAGATCTCCGGGCCGGTCGTTTCGTAATGGGCCTCCGGGTTCGCTTGGTTCGCGTACTGGTTGGGGAGGATCGAGTTCGGCGTCTCGCGATGGATGCGCTCCGCGACTTTGTAGTAGGACTCGGGATGGTCTGGCGGGACGGCGGTCGGGGTAACGACCACGCGGGCCCCGAGCGACTTGAGAAGGTCGATCTTCTCCCGGCTCATCTTGTCCGGCATGGTGAAGACCGTTCGGTAGCCCTTGATCGCGGCGACCATGGCAAGGCCCAGCCCGGTGTTGCCGCTCGTCGGCTCAATGATCGTCCCGCCGGGTCGCAGGAGGCCTCGGCGCTCCGCGTCCTCGATCATCTTCTGTCCGATTCGGTCTTTGACGCTGCCTCCGGGGTTCATCATCTCGAGCTTCGCGAGGACGAGGCACGGCACATCGGCCATGATCTTTGGTAGCTTGACCAACGGCGTGTTCCCGATCGTCTCAAGGACGCTGTTGTAGTAACGCATGGAGGCCGTTACACAAGAGGACTGACGTTATAAGAAGATGTGCGCGCGCGAAGCGGGCGTAGTCTTATTCCGACAAGCCGACTACACGATGGCGTGCGTCACTCGCCTCTCGTCCCGCTGGTCGCCGCCACGATTGTTTTGCTCGCGATCGCGCCGCTCGTACGATCGGACGTGGAAGGATCCGTCCCCGAGGCGACCGCGTTTACAACGCAGCGCAAACTCATTCGCTTCTCCGATGGGAGCCTCGCCCTCGCGTACGTCGTCCAGGTGAATGGCACGAACCGAGTTCAGGTCGCGCGCTCGCCCGACGGAGTCGCATGGACGCCGTTGAATCCGCCGAGTCTGTCTGGGCCCACGGCGGATCGGCCGGCCCTGGCGGTTGACTCACGAGACACCTTGCATCTCGCATGGACCGCGAATGAAACGTACGGACGCCAAGTCTTCTACGCGTCCTACTCCAACCAGCGGTGGTCCCCGTCCGAGCGGGTTTCGGAAACCAACGGGTATTCCGGCTTTCCGTCGATCGCGGTCGACGCACGGGATCGCGTCCATGTCGCCTGGTACGGGTTCGACGGCACATACTATCAGGTCTACTATCGAATGCGTTCGCTGGCCGGGTGGGGGCCGCAGATTGCAGTGACCGCGCAAAGCGTCGACGCGACGAATCCCGCCATCGTGATAGACGCGCAAGGGATCGTGCACGTCGTATGGTATCACGTGAGCAACCGAGGCACGGGACTCCAGGTCTCCTACGCAACCGTGAAAGGGTCAACGGTTACCGTCGGCGTCATCAGCGGCGGCGCCGACGCGATCGACCCGACGATGGTGGTCGAGCGGTCCGGGCGCGTCCTGGTGGCCTGGACGATGTTTGGAGCGACGACTCGAATCGCGTACGTCGTTCAGGAGGCCGGGAACTGGTCGACCCCGGTGGAGGTCACGCCCGCCACCCTCGCCGCATCCCATCCTTCCCTGGCGCTCGACGGCGCGGGAAATGT
>DATEGJ010000218.1:0-2697 GCA_035280105.1 Thermoplasmata archaeon | reverse complement strand
GTGTCGGCGAGGACGGAGAAGTCCGTCGACAACGTCTGATATGCATAGGTCGTCGTCCCGTTGGAGGCGTACAGCTCCCGGACTGTGATGGCGGTCGACGATCGCCATGCGTCGTTCGTGGTCAAGGGCCAGCGGATATCTTGAGGCGGGTTCCCCCAGATCGTGATCGTTATCGACGTCGTGATGTTGATAACCGCAGAAATCTGGAGGACCGCGAGCGTGTTCACGTTGTACCACGCGTGGCCTTGGTAGGAAAACGTACCGCCACCGAACTGGAATCCGATGACCCCCCGTACGTGGTAGCCGGAGTACACGGTCCCGTTCAGGTTGACCGACTCGGTGCCGAGGACGGTCAGGCTCAACGACCCGTTGTACGACTGCCCCGGCACCCTGGCCCCGAAGGCGTAGTTCCAATAGTCACCGGCGGACCACGTCGGTCGGCTCGTCGAGGCGCTTGCGGGAGACGCCATCATAACGAGAGCCACGACGAACAGAATCCCGATACTCCACGCACCGATACGCGCTAGGGGATGCATCCATCCACCATCGACCCCGAGCGAACCTTCATCGTATGAGCCTGTCGGTTGGAATGCCGCCGAACGTTCATGGACCTCGCGGGCCATGCCCTCGGCGGTGGGTACGATGTCCGACTTCGTCCGCGTGACAATGGAGGACCGCCTCGCGATTGTGACCATTGATCGGCCCGAGGCGATGAACGCCCTGAACGCGAACGTCCTACGGGCGTTGTCCATGGCGATCGAGCATCTGTCGATGGCCACGGACGTAGGGGCGATCATCCTGACGGGGGCCGGTCACAGGGCTTTCGTCGCAGGAGCCGACATCAAGGAGATGGCCGGGCTGTCTGCCCTCGAGATGCGAACCTTGTCCGAGATGGGTCGACGGCTCGGGGACGTGATCGCCTCATGCAGCAAGCCGATCATCGCTGCCATTAACGGCTACGCCCTCGGGGGTGGGTGCGAGCTCGCCCTTGCGTGCGATATTCGCATCGCCTCGGACCGCGCCCGAATCGGGCAACCGGAGGTCAACATCGGGATCATCCCGGGATTCGGCGGCAGCCAGCGGCTTCCGCGCCTCGTCGGTGCGGGATGGGCGGCCGAGATGATCTTCACGGGCGAGATGATCGACGCCGCGACGGCCGAGCGGATCGGGCTCGTGAATCGCGTCGTTCCCGCGGAACGTCTCGCCGCCGAGGCGAGGGCGCTCGCCCTCAAGATCCTGGAGAAGGGCCCGGCTGCGATCGGCCTAGCGAAAGCCTGTCTTCGAGCGGCGATGGAGATGCCTCTCTCCGCGGGCCTCGATTTCGAGACGGCGGCGTTCGGCGTCGTCGGGTCGACTCACGACAAGGAAGAAGGGATGCGCGCCTTTATCGAGAAACGCAAGCCCTTGTGGACGGGTGCCTGATCAGTAGGACTCGAACTCCTCTTGCAGGTCGATGACGACCTGCTCGAGAACCTCTTCGAACGACGAGCTGCGATACTCGCGCATGCCTCCGAGTTCGCTCTGGATGCGGGCGATGAAGTTGTTCGAACTCTTCAGGAACTCGACGTTCACCAGGGACTCTTCCATCACCACCCGCTCCCGACGACCGATGGGGCGTGTCGTTTCTATTCCGGCGTATCCGAGGTCCCTATTTAAGAGTTGCCCGACAACTCCGCGGACCGGCATTCGGTCCCGAATCGAGTCCGCGCGCCCTCCCGTTTTCACACCGTTCTCCTGAGAAGATTTATCTAGCACACTCCCCTTGGAGCGCTCTCCGAACCGGAACGCGGTGTGAATCAGTGGGCAACATCCGGCCGACGTACATCAAACGAGTCGCCGTCGAGCTGGCAAAGCTCTATCCGAACGAGTTCACGGACGATTTCGAGCACAACAAGAAAAAGGTCTCCGAACTGACCGACGTGCAGAGCGTCCTGATGCGGAATCGGATCGCCGGGTACGTCACCCGATATCGGCAGCGGTTGGCGCTCTAACGCCGCCCGACGCCGCGACCCAGTCCGAGGACGAAGGGACGCAATTCCCCATGTTGTACGCCGTCGAGACGCGTGACCTCACCCGGGTCTTCGCCGGGAAGAAGAAGTGGCTCCGGCGCAAGTCATCGGCCGATGCCGAGGACGACTCTCGGGGTCCCGTGACGGCGCTCGATGGCGTGTCCCTCGGGATTCGCGAAGGAGAATTGTTCGGGCTTCTCGGGCCGAACGGCGCGGGCAAGACGACGCTCATCAAGATCCTCGCGACGCTCCTGCTCCCGACCTCGGGGCAAGCGTTCGTCGCCGGCCACGACGTGACAAAGGATCCGTTCCCGATCCGCCAGCGAATCAACATGGTCTCGGGCGGCGAGACATCGGGGTATGGTCTCCTGACCGCGCGCGAGAACGTGTGGATGTTCTCTCAGTTCTACGGCGTGCCGAGCCGCGTCTCGAAGGCGCGGATTGACGAGCTTATGCACGTATTCGGGCTCTGGGACAAGCGGGACGCGAAGGTGCGGATGTTGTCGACCGGCCAGCGGCAGAAGATGAACATGATCCGCGGATTCGTGACGGATCCGGATATCCTGTTCCTCGATGAGCCGACCCTTGGCCTCGACGTGAACGCCGCACGGACTGTTCGCGACTACGTCATGAAATGGGTGAGGACCCAGACCGGCAAGACGGTCCTCCTCACGACGCACTACATGGC
>DATEGJ010000217.1:0-5022 GCA_035280105.1 Thermoplasmata archaeon | reverse complement strand
CGGCGGCGGGCACAATCGACCGCGCCGCGCTCGAAGGAGTGGATGTCGAATTCGATCCTGGCGTCGCGAGCCCGTCGCCCGCCACCGCGGACGAAATTGAGCGAATTCTCGCACGCACGAGATGCGGAGGAGCGAGTCACTCGCTTTTTTGACGACCTCTCCGATACGCGAAGAACACGATGACCGCAAATGCTCCGAGCGCGGCGGGGAAGACATAAAGGACGGTTAGGTCTGGGGGCGGCGGGTAAAGCTGGAACCCGTAGGTCACATTCACCTCGACGTCGTTCGGATTCTGCCACAAGACCATGTAGCTATCCGAGCCAGGGACGCTCCACGACCCGGCCTCGGTCACGTTCAACCCGCTCACATATCGAACGTACCCGGAGTTACCCGGGTGCGCATGGATTTCGAAGTACACGGCGGGCCCGGCGCCGCCGTCGACCGACCACGCGAATTTCAGCGTATCGCCGGGGCCGATCGGGAGGCCAAGGTTTGCGAGGTATCCATGGAACGTCGAGTTGTTCGCGGTCCGTGGCCCGAGCAGGACAGAGCCGTTCGTTGACACCACGGTGCTCCCAGGGCCGTGGGCGGATCCGACCGGCATCAGGATGAGCCCGCAGAGCAGGAGGAGCATGCCAACGACGAGCGCCCGCATCGCTACGCCGCCCGGATCGTCACGTAGAACGTCGCCCAAACGTCAAACCCGGCCACCCGATGGAAGCGCCCTTGAACCTGCCAGACGCCCGCTTTCGAGAGGGCGGGGGAGGTCCGGAACAGGTGGTTGAGGTGTGGACCGTCCAGTTTCTCGATAATCGGCGGGTCGACGCTGTTCGTGCGGTTGAATACGATCGTCCCGTTCAGAATGCCCGCATAGGCCTTGTTGTCGGATGCGTTCCAGACGAGGAACGTGAAGGTGTAAACCTGCGGAACGGTCGGATACGGTTCGATCTCGAACTGAATTCGTAGGCCGTCCTTCGTTTGGTCCACGGAAAACAAGGTCTGTTGAGGCCCGGAGACCACCGCCGTCAACGGAGACATGGATGTCAGGAGGCCCGCCAACGCGAGGACGGCCACCCCGATCACCGTCTCGAATCGAACGTTGCTCGCGAGGTGCCGCACCGCCGCCGCGGGTTCTGTCGCTCGCGGCCGCCACTTCGTCAACGCCAAGGCGGCCGCCGCCGCGACGATGACCAAAACACCCGCGAACAGGCTGAGGGCGCCGATCAACCCCGCATTGGTGTTCCCACCGAACGAGACGAACACCCAAACGCCGATGAGGCCGAGGAAAAACCCGGCGAGCATTGCGCCGATTGCGGTCTCCTGGAACTCGGGTTGCTCCGTACCGCTGGTGGAGGGGATCAGCCAATATCGGTTGTACGCGCCGATAAAGACCATCGGGATGAAGAGGACGATTTTACCCAGGACGACCCAACCGTATGGGAATCCTAGCAGACCGTCCCACGTTCGGACCAACAGCAACGTGAGGACGAGTCCTCCTGCGAGTACAAGGCCGACAGCGTAGGCGGCCAGGCGCGAGAATCGGCCCAGGACGATCCGGGCGAGCGGGAGCGCATCCTCGTCGCGAAGGAAGCTTCGGACGGTGACGATCCCCGCCAATCCTCCCACCCAGAGCCCGACGCCAGTCAGATGGGCGGCATCCGCGGCAACCCCGACCGCCGCAAGGTTGAGATCGGCGGCCGCATGCGTGCCGAAACTGCTCCCAACGATCGCCGCTACTCCCAGGACAAGCGCCAACCGAAGGGATCGCATCGTCGTCTCAGGTGTCTCCGTTCGAGAGAGCGCGAAGGACCGGGCGAGGACGGCAAACAGTCCGAGCGCGATGGCCATCCGGACGGCGAGGCTTTGCACGTAGGTCGAATTCCGGAGGCCCGCGATCGCGGAAGCTCCCTCGAAACTGGTGGCGAGGAGCCAAAGGCCGACCATCGAGACGCCGAAGACGAAGGCCCCGCTTCGCGCGAGGTTGAGGAGAACTTGGAATCCGAGGCCGTACGCACGCGTCACCCGCACGTCCGGGTCTCGCCCGGCCGGGAGCCACATGAATACGCAAAGGACGGCCGTGCCGAGCGCAATCGAGAGGCCGAGGAATCCGATGAACTTGAACGCGACCTCCGCGAGCGAGACCGGCGATCCGGTGCTCGTTGCCTCCTGGGAGGGGAATCCCGGGAGACTCCCATTCGCGTCCTGGACGCCGTACGCAAAGGATCCGGCCGTGAAGTGACCGTCGACCGCAGATATGGCGGTCCACGTCACCGTGTAGAGGCCGGGGGCGCTCGCATTCAACGCGGTCGAGATCGTCACGCGATCGGCGGAGATCGTCACCGGAGGGACATCGAATCGAACGCCCGAACTGTTCGTGACGCGGATCGATGGCGAGTCGGGCTGGACGGCTTCAGTCAGCGTCACGTTCACCCGAATCGGGGCGGTGGGGAGGATTGCACCCGCTCCGGGAGTCGAGCTCACGTAGTTGGCGTGGGCGGTCGTAACGCCGGACCCCATCCCCGCGATGAGCAGGAAGGCGACGATCCCGAACGCGACGCGAGGATTCATGGCGTCTTTCTCTTGCGGGCCATCAGGATGGAACCCGCTCCGACGACGATGGCGGCAAGGAGGCCCGCAATGCCGACCGCAAGAGCGAGACCCACCTGGGATTGAAGCCCGGCGATCTGAGTGTTCGCTTGATTCAACCGATCTTGCAGGTCGGAGGGCGTCGGGTCGGGGACCGGGAATTGAATATCCGACGCAGCTGCAACGTCATCGAGGTCGACGGAAATGTTGACCGAGGTCGTGTTCAGGGTTCCGGTAATCCGGACCGAATATGTGCCCACGCGCGTCGGGATCACGTCGAACGTGTACCAACCGGGACGTCCTTCTTGAGGCGTCACGGCTTTCGTCACGGATACGCCCCCGGTCGAGAGGACGGTGGTCAAGGCGCCCTCGACGCCCTCGACCCATGCGGTTGTGTTGTTCGCGAAGTGTCGTTCGATCCCCATGTCAAGCCCGTTCAATACGCCCGTTGAGGCAGGCTCGAGCCGCCACCCGACGATGAACTCGTATTCTCCAACGGTCCGGTGCGTATGCGCGGCGACCGGGACTCCCGCGAATCCGAAGGCGGCCATGATACCCAGAAGCAGTACGACGACAAGCCCAATTCGACGCGATGCACCCATGCAATCCTCGAACTTCACAATTCGTTCTTCCTGATGACGATTGTGGCACAAACAGAAAGCGCTTCCCGCGTTGAGGAAACCCTCAAGGGGACGATGCGTTCTCCCCTCGGACGGGGTCCCACATGCACGTGCTCCTCGAGGGGGCGAGCGCCTTGTTGCTCGTCATCCCTCTGATTGCCGTTGGCCGAGCCTACGCACATACGAAATCGATGCGGCTCCTGTTCGCCTTCGCCGCGTTCTATGTGCTCGAGGTACGCGTCATCGTCTTATTGCTCATCCACACCGTGTTCGTCGTCGACCATCCCTTTGAGGAGACGGTCGACTTCGCGACGGATCTTGCCGCCATCGTGCTGTTCACCGCGGCGTTCATGTACGATTCGAGGTGGTTCCACGGCCGAGTCCCTGCTGACGTCGCGTGAACGGATCCTCGCGCTGCTCATGAGGGAGCCGGGGCTCCACCTCCGCGCGCTACCGCGTCGAGTCGGCCTCTCCTTACGCTCGGTGCGGTATCATCTCGACGCACTCGTGGCGGAGTCCGCGGTCACCTCCCACCGCTCCGGCGGGTTCGAGCGATGGTTCCCGTCGAACACGTTCTCGTCCGAGGATCGCGCCCTCATATCGGCGCTTCATGTTCGCGGTCAGCGGGCGATTCTGAGGTACCTTCTCGAAGACGGCCCCGCCCGGTTCGTTTCGATTCAGAGCGCGATCGGCCGTGCTGCGCCGAGCGTTGTTCGAGATATCGATCGTCTCGTCTCGGAGGGGCTCGTCGAGCAAACTCCCGATCGACTGTATCGACTTCACGACATCGGCGCGACGCGCATGCGTCTCGCCCTGTTCCGCCAGCGGTATCCAGATCTCCTCGGCGATGCCGCTCAGGAGATTTTTGAAGACACTCGGTAGCCGTTCCCATGAGCCCGAACCCCGACCAGGCGATGCCGCTTGTGAGCCGCGAAGACGGAGACACTCGCATCATCCTCGGTCCAGGTGCCATCGCTCTGTTGCCGGGCCTTTTGGCCGAGATCGGACGACACCGGGCGTTCCTCGTGGCCGGAAGGTCGGTCAGCGAAGGGAAGGTCGGCGCGCGAGTCCGATCGGCGTTGGGAGACGCCCTTGTGGGCTCTTTCTCCGATGCTCGGCCCCATGTTCCGGTCGAGACCTCGGAGGAAACTGCAACCGCGGCAGACGCTGCCCGAGCCGACATCCTTCTGGGCCTTGGCGGCGGAAGTCCTATCGGAACCGCGAAGGCTGCCGTCTCGATCCTCCTTTCCAAGGCCTCCAATTCACGTGTACCGAAATGCGTTGTCGCCGCGATCCCAACTACGTACGCGGGATCCGAGGTCACTCCGGTGTTCGGCACGACGGACCTGGCGCAAGGGCGCAAATCGGTCGTGAGGAACTTCGCTGTGCGTCCCCGGTTGGCCCTGTACGATTCTGAGCTCGCGATCGAAACACCTGCCGAGCTGACGGCATCCACGGGGGTGAACGCGCTGGCACATTGCGTCGAGGCTCTGTATTCGACCCGCGACGGTGACGCCGATCATCCAATGGCCTTGCGAGCCGCGGGACGGATCATCACCCACCTCCCGAAGGCGGTTGCGGAGCCGGCGAACGTGTACGAGCGATACAAGATGTTCGAAGGATCGATGGAGGCCGGATTGGTCCTCGCCCACGTGGGCATGGGAGTCCATCATGGCCTCTGCCACGTGCTCGGCGGTCGCTACAACGCCCCCCACGGCGACCTGAACGCGATTATCCTCCCTCACGCGATGCGATTCAACATCCCGGTTGCGACCGTCGCGTATCGCGAACTCGCGTCGATCTTGCACGTCGCAGC
>DATEGJ010000216.1:0-3810 GCA_035280105.1 Thermoplasmata archaeon | reverse complement strand
CTCGTCGCGGTGTTGGTCGCGGCCCTTGCGTCGACCTCGGCCCATCCATGACCTGCCCGCCCGACCAAAATCGGGGCGCTTGTCGTCGAAGGCAATTCACAGAAAGAAGCCGGGATGGGCTCGACCGGATTCGAACCGGTGACCTTCGCTGTGTGAGAGCGATGTCATAACCGCTAGACCACGAGCCCGCGAACCCGCGCAACGCCGCGGGCGGTATAAATTTGCATCGAACGCGGCGTTTCGCGTCGCAGAGCTTTTATTACGGCTCAGAGGGTTGGACTCGCGCGGAGGTGCCCTCGATGGCAAAGGATGAAAAGTCGGAGATGACGACGATCGCGAAGAAGCAGCTTCAGGGCCGAGGGTACGTGGTGTCCCTCTCGACAACGCGGGAGGGCGAGAACCTCATCGGCAAGGTCCGCGTCACTGAGGCTTCGACCCAGAAGACCGTCGCGAGCATGGTGAGCGTGTGGAAGATCGACAACCTCGAGCTGGTCTTCGGACTCGACGCCGGGGAAGGGATGGCGCGGAGCTTTGTGGACCAGGCGATGAACCTGTTCGACCTCTTCCGGTACGTGATCCCCGGAGCCACGGTCAAAGAGGAATAGCGGCCCCGGCATCACCATTAAATATTGTGGACATTCTGGAGTAACGGCCCAATGGATTCCTCCAACGTACTCCTGGCTATCGAAGAACAGAAGAAGTGGCGGGAGCGCCGCAAGCGAATTCAGGATCGCATTCGCCAACTCAATCGACGAAGGAATACGCTCGCAAAGGAACTGGAGCGGGTCCGGCGCAAGGTCGTGGAGTACAACAGACTCCTCTCGAGCCTCAAAGACTCGCTTCTCCAACGACCCAGCGGCCGGCCGATCGTCCCGGGACGGTAGCGATGGCCGACGCCGTCGAGGCCGCCCAGAAAGAATTCCAACGGTGGCGGGAACGGGAACGCCGAATCCTTGAGGCCCTGCGCGAAGTCGAGGACGAGCGCCGCCGCCTCGATGAAGAACTCGCGAAAGTGACCCAGCAGGTCTCGTATTACGACTCCCTGGCGCGGGACATGAAGCGGGAGCTCGGAGGGCCGGGCCTGTCGAACCTGCTCTCATCCTTGCGAAAGCCGTAGGAGAAGTCACGTGCGCGTCACCGTGAATGGCGTCCCGCAGGAACTCCGCTCCGTTTGGTTCGAGGACGGTCTCGTGAAGTTCATCGACCAACGGTACCTGCCGTTCGAGTTCCGCATATACGAGGCCAGGACCTCCGAAGAGGTTGCGGTCGCTATCGAGGACATGGTGATCCGGGGGGCGCCGGCAATCGGGGCCACCGCCGCCTACGGGATCGCGCAAGCCTCGTTGCAGGGCGGCGACCTGAAAGCGGTCGGGGAGCGGTTCCGCAAGACGCGACCGACCGGACAAGACTTGTTTCACGCCATCGATTTCATGGCCGCCGCTTCATCGAGAGGGGACAATCTCGTCGAGGCCTCCGAACGATACGCCCAAGACGAGATCGATCGGTGCCTCCGGATCGGAGAGCACGGTGCGAAGCTCATCAAGAATGGAATGCGAATCCTCACCCACTGCAACGCGGGCGCCCTGGCGACGGTCGACTATGGTACGGTGATGGCGCCATTGCGGGTCGCGAAGGAGGCTGGCCGCCGCTTCTTTGTTTACGTTGACGAAACCCGCCCTCGACTTCAGGGAGCTCGGCTCACAGCGTGGGAGCTGCTCCAGGAGGGAATCGATCACGCGATCATCACGGACGGTGCGGCGGGCCACTTCATCGGGCGTGGAGAGGTCGACATGGTGCTCGTCGGTGCCGACCGAATCGCGGCGAACGGCGACACGGCGAACAAGATCGGCACGTATGGGAAGGCGGTCTTGGCGAAGGAGCACGGCGTGCCGTTCTACGTCGCTGCCCCGACGAGCACGATCGATTTCGACCTGGCGTCCGGGGCGCAGATCCCGATCGAAGAGCGTTCTCCGCAGGAAGTCCTCCATTTCGACGGCCACCCGATCGCCCCGAAGGAAAGTCCCGCCCGGAACCCGGCGTTCGATGTGACGCCCGCCAAGTGGATCACCGGGTTCATCAGCGAGGTCGGAATCAGCAAGCCGTCGCAACTTCGAACGGTAAGAGGCGGGAGTCCGACCAAGAAACCGGCGAAGAAGAAGCGTCGATAGGCGGATACGCTTTTACCCGACAACCGCTTTCGCCGCATTCCCATGCTCCTCCTGACCACCTGGTTCGGGTCGTTCCTCCTTGATGGCGACGCCATCGCGGATCGACGCCTCTTCCCGAAGGACGTGGCCGCTCTCGCCGACCGTCTCGCGCTCGTGGAGGATTGGAAGGTACTCGACGAAGAACGGGATCTCATGGCCCGGGCGGACGAGGTGTTCGTCGTCGAGCCGCGCCTCGAGCGAGCCGGAGGAAACCGGTCCGCGGAACGGCCCCCGTTCTTGAAAGCGGAAGACTTCGGATACCAACGCGAGCTCCTCCACGCGGCGATGGTGGAGCTCGGGAAACGCCGGATGCGAAAAGCGATCCGGCCCGAGGATCACTTGCGCCAAGCGGTCGGGGCCCTCGATGAGGTGCAAGAGCAGGAGAACCTCCTCGTCGAGCGGGTCCGTGAGTGGTATGGTCTCCACTTCCCGGAACTCGCTCGCACCGTCGATACCGCGGCGTACGTGGACCTGATTGCGACGCACGGACGACGCGAGAAGATGCCGATCAAGCCGCTCGAAAGCGTCGGCGCGGATCTCGGGGAACGGGAAGAGACGGACCTCCGCGATCTCGCGACCCTCGCGAAGCGTGTCGGAGAAGAACGGAAATCGCTGGAGGCCTACGTCGAGCAAAGCGTGCGCGAGCTCGCACCAAACGTCTCCGAGCTTGCCGGCCCCATGATTGCCGCCCGCCTCGTCGCCCACGCAGGGAGCGTCGAGGATCTCGCCCGTCTTCCCGCGGGGACCATCCAGCTCCTCGGGGCGGAACGAGCCCTCTTTCGGCACCTGAGGACCGGATCCCGTCCCCCGAAACATGGCGTTATTTTTCAGCACCCGTCAATCCACCGCTCACCGCCGTGGCAGCGCGGGTCGATCGCTCGGAACTTGGCGGGGAAGATTGCGGTGGCGGCCCGCGCGGATGCGTATACGAAACGACACATCGCTCCGGACCTGCAGAAGGATTTCGACCGCGCCGTCGAAGAAGTGCGGCGACGGAAGCGAGAGAAACCGAAACGCCGCGGTTCTCCGGAGAAACGCATCCGCAAGAAGATGCGTCGGTAAGGAAACATTTTAAGGGCCCGGCCGCATCGCCGCGCCCGACGCCATGTCATGGGAGCAGGCGGAGATCCGCGAACTGAAGGTAAATCGGTACATCGTCATCGACGACGAGCCGTATCGAATCATCAGTATCCAAACCTCGAAACCGGGGAAACACGGCGAAGCAAAAGCAAGACTCGAGGCGGTCGGCTTATTCGACGGGCAGAAGCGCTCGATCGTCCACCCTGTGACCCACAAGGTCCGCGTCCCGATCATCGACAAACGGAAGGCGCAGGTCCTCTCGATGCACGGAAACGTGGCGCAGTTGATGGACCTCGCCACGTACGAGACCTTCGAGCTGCCGATCCCCGAGGAGTACCAGGGGAAGCTCCAGCCGGGCCAAGAGGTCATGTACATGGAGGCCTTGGGCCGCCGGAAGTTGTCGTCCCAGTGACGGAGCCCGCTCTCTTATAGGCGCAGCGAGGTTTCGGTCGCCGATGGCCGCGCCGCGCTTCGCGGATGCACTCGCCGCGTATGACGAAGCGCGCATCGCCCTCTTCGGCGT
>DATEGJ010000215.1:0-5263 GCA_035280105.1 Thermoplasmata archaeon | reverse complement strand
CATCGCGATTGGCGCATTCCTCGTCACGACGCAGCTCCGTTTCGGAGACGTTCGGTTCACCGACTTCATCATCGGGAACCTAATGCTGGTGGCCGCCGCCGCGTGCTGGGGCGCCAGCAATACATTGAGCACCATCCTGTTGCGGCGCGTTCCCATCGGACCAACCGCCGCCGTGCAACTGCTCATCGGTGCCGTTATCTTCACGGTCATTCTCCCGGTGGCGGGTGTGCCGCTGAGCGTGCCTCTGGCGGTCTGGCCCTTGGTCGTCCTCCTCTCGCTGGTTGCGATTGGCGGCTTCGCGATCCTCTTCTACTACGCCTTCCGTACGATTGGCGCGATGCGAACGGGAGCCATCCTCCCGACGTCCGCGTTCTGGGGAATCCTGCTTGCGATTTACCTCTTCCACGACACGTTGAGCGAGGTGCAGATTGTCGGCGGCGTACTAATGATCGCGGCCGTCGTCGCGCTGTACATCTCCCGGAGGCCCGCAGAGAAAGCCTCGGAAGGCGAAACGTTGAAACCTGCCGCGTCCGATGGTCCCGATTCCCCGTGACCCTTGCAAGAATCGACGAGACTCCGTTCTCCCGCCTCGCGGAGCTGACCCGGAAGCTCGAGGCGACAACGAAACGGCTTGAGAAGCGAGCGTTGCTCGCAGAATTCCTGCGATCGCTCCACCAGGAGGAGGTGGCGCCGGCAGTGCACCTAATAATCGGGCGAATCTTCGCGGAATCGGATTCGCGCGCGCTGAACGTGGGCTGGGCGACGTTACGCAAGGCGATGGCGGGGACGAAACAGTCGACCTTAGTCGCGCAACCGCTCTCGATCGCCGAAGTCACGCGGACGTTCTCGCAGATCGCGGAAGCCCACGGCGCGGACTCGACGAATGCTCGCCGGCGATTGCTTGAATCCCTTCTGGGCCGCGCAACGAATGACGAGCGGGATGTGCTTCTGAAGAACGTGTTCGGGGAGATGCGAATCGGCGTGAACGAAGGCGTCATGCTCGAAGGAATTGCGGATGCGGCGGGAGTGGACCTGGAAGCGGTCCGAACCGCTCACATGTTCCTCGGCGACATCGGACTCGTGGCGGAACTCGCCCTGTTCGAGGGTGTTCAGGGCTTGCGGTCGCGTGGCTTGCGGCTACTCGCACCGATGAAACCGATGCTGGCTGAGATGGGTGAGGACCTAGACGAAGTCCTGGCGGAGCACGGCGGTACGACCGCGGTCGAGTACAAGCTCGACGGTGCACGGATTCAGATCCACCGGCAGGGAGAAGCGGTCCGCATTTTCAGCCGGAGACTAAGTGACGTCACATCGAGCTTGCCGGAGATCGAGGCCATTGCGCGATCGCTTCCGGCGCGTGAATTCCTCTTGGAAGGCGAGGTGGTCGCCACCGATGCCGAAGGAAAACCGCTCCCGTTTCAGGACCTCATGCGGCGATTCCGTCGCGTGCACGGTATCGAAGCCGCGCAAGAAGCGATCCCGCTGAAACTGTACCTCTTCGACTTGCTGTATCTCGATGGACGCACGCTGATTGATGAGCCATACCGCGTACGATGGGAGATCCTCGAACGGCTCGTTCCGGCGAACTTGCTGACGGCCCGACGTGTTGTGCGACGAAAGGAGGAGATCGAATCGTTCCTCCAAGACGCATTGACGGCAGGACACGAAGGCCTCATGGCAAAGGCGCTCGACTCCACCTATTCCGTCGGCAAACGCGGGAAGAAGTGGTTCAAGATTAAACCGGCCGACCACCTCGACATGGCGATCACCGCAGCGGAATGGGGAAGCGGGCGAAGAGAAGGCTGGCTGTCGAACTACTGGCTTGCGGTACGAGACGAAAAGGCCGGCGCCTTCCAGATGATCGGAAAGACGTTCAAAGGTCTGACGGACAAAGAGTTCGCGACGATGACGGAACGCCTCCGAGGACTCGCGACGTCGGAGGAGCGATGGGGACTCCATGTCCGCCCGGAGGTCGTCGTTGAGGTGGCGTACAACGAGATCCAGAAGAGCCCGCATTATCCAAGCGGATTCGCGCTGCGATTCGCGCGGATTGTCCGCATCCGGGAGGACAAAGGGCCCGATGACGTCGACACCTACTCGCGACTCAAGCTGCTGTACGAGAAACAGTTCGAGCGAAAGGGTCGCGTGTCGGATGACATTTGACTCCGTCCTCACCCTCGCGTGGCAAGTGTCTCATTCCACATCTCGCGCCGCGAGCGCTTCTCGAGTCCGCGCTCCCTGACCGACGACCGTCATGTAGATGCCGGCGAGGGCGAGAGCCCCACCGACCGCCACCGCGACGCCGGGAACTTGGTACAGGAGGACCCACGCGAGGAGGCTCGAGCCGATCGGTTCTCCGACGAGGCTGAGGCTCACGATCGGCGCGGGGACCCACCGTAGGCTCCAGTTGTAGAGCGTGTGGCCTCCGATCTGCGGAATGACTGCCATCGCGAGGAAGAGGAGGATCTCTCTGGGCAATTCGCCCTTCGGCACGAGACTTTCCCGGAGCACCAGGGTGTAGAGGAACAGGACGCCCGTCGCGCTGACGTAGACGACGAGCGCGTAGGCGATCAGGGGGATGCGTTGGCGCAGCCGACGGCCCGCCAGAAAATAGAAGCCGGCGAACACCCCACCGAGGAACGCGAGAAGGTCGCCGACAAAACTCGCACTCCGCGCGCTCGAATCGGCAACCGCGATGACGACAACACCGCTGAAGCCGAGCGCGATCCCTAAGGCCATCCACGCGTTGAGGCGTTCTCGGAGGACATAGTGCGACAGCAGTCCGACAAGGAGCGGATGCGAGGTCACGAGGATCACGGAGCTGGCGACGCTCACGCTCACCCCTTCGATTTTCAACGAGCCGATCCACAGCGTGAAGTGGGTCGCGAGGATCGCTCCGACCCCCATCATGCCGTAGAGGTCCCTTCGCGCAATCCCTCGCAACGGATGGCGGCGGTCGAGTAGCGCGATCGGCGCGAGAATCAGGGAGGCGAACGCAAGGCGGTAGAGCGCGATCGTGATGAACGGCGAGTTCGACCAAGAAATGAAAATGGCCGAAAAGGACACGCTGATGACGGCCAGGGCGATCGCAAGGTACGGGCGGCCCGCCACGCGCCCGGGACGACCGCCGTTCTATGTAACCGCTGCGGCGATTCAGGGAGGGGGCGGCGGTGCCATCCCCGGTGGAGGCATTCGCGACCGCCTCCGGCGTAAGACGACGAACAACGCAACCGCGATCGCCGCGATGACGATGGCTCCGACGATGAGCAGGATGAGTCCGAGGGTCCCCGCCTGATACCGATACGCCGTCAGGTTCTGTTGTGCGACCCGGTTCCCGTTCCCATCATACGAGTCCTGGTGCACCGAGTTCCCCGCGCCTTCGGAGTAATGGTTCTCCGTCCGCGAATTTCCCGTCGGAGGGGAGCGGATGACCGCCACACTGAACGAGCCCGCAGGCACCGTCGTCGACTGTTCCGCGACCACAGTAGCGCTGTAGGGTACTGCGAGGCTGAAGTTCACGGTCACGACCCGGAGCGTCGAGCTCAGAGACCACTGGGCTCCCACGGTGAGCGGGAAGACCGCTTGGGCGAGCGGAGGATCGAAGGTGACTTGGACGTCCCCGAAGAATGGGAGCGTCTGGTTCGTCTTGGCGATGCCGATGTTCGAGTCTTGGATCCACACGTGAAGGACCGAGGCCGCTCCCGTCGAGCTCGTCGTTGTCTGGGTCACATGCCAGACGGTGTATGTTCCCAGCGCGAGCGTCAGAGTCGTTTGCTCATGGACGTCCATGCGGATTGTGGATGTCGCTCCGCCCTGGGTGCGCGAGTAGACCCAGAAGTCCCCGGACGACCACGTCGGGCGGTTCTGAACCGCCGCAACTCGCGGCGCGACGGTGAGGATCGATGCAAGGGCCATGGCCAATGCGACGACCACGACGATGGACCGCGGAACCCGACGCGTCGGAATCCCTCCAATGGGCGCGAATGCGGCTGCGTGGATATGATAGTGACGGATACCAGGTAACGCAGTCTTTAGGCGGTAACGGCCATTTGCGGGCTCGGTGGATTCGAGATGAACCTGGCCGACGTTCGGAGGATCGCGGTGATCGGGGCGGGGACGATGGGCGCCGGCATCGCGCAGGCGTGCGCTGCGGCAGGCTTTGCGGTGACGATGCGCGACATCGAACAGCGGTTCGTCGATGCGGGCTTCAACCGAATCCGAGATCCTCTACGGAAACGCGTGGAAAAGGGCAAGATGACCCAGGGCGAGGTCGACGGGATCCTGTCGAAGATCCGGGGGGTCGTCGACCTGAAAGAGGCCGTGGCGGGCGCCCAGGTCGTCATCGAAGCGGTCTTCGAGAAGATGGAGATTAAGCGGGAACTCTACCGAGAGCTCGACGCGCTCTGCGCGCTCGATGTCGTGTTCGCGTCGAATACGTCGTCGTTGAGCATCACGGAGATGGCGAGCGCGACGAAGCGCGCGGACCGCGTGATCGGCATGCACTTCTTCAATCCGGCACCGGTCATGAAGCTCGTCGAAGTGATACGGGGCTCTGAGACGAGCGATGCGACGGTCGACCTGATCAAGGGCCTGTGCGCCCGGCTCGGGAAGGAAGCCGTCGAAGTGAGGGAATCCCCCGGGTTCGTCGTCAATCGACTCCTGGTCCCGATGATGAACGAAGCCTTCAACCTGCTCCAGGAAGGCGTCGCGAGCGCGGCGGACATCGACAAGGCAATGAAGCTGGGGACGAACATGCCGATGGGACCGTTCGAGCTCGCCGACTACACAGGTCTCGACATCGGGCTGGACGTGATGGAGGTCCTACATCGCGAGACAGGAGACCCGAAGTTCCGACCGTCGCCGCTCCTTCGGAAGTACGTTCGGGCGGGACGGCTCGGCCGCAAGTCCGGGCGCGGCGTATACGAGTATCCGGCCGGGTGATCAGGGCGGCGATCCCGGCGGTGGACCCATTGGCGGTTGCTGCGGTGGCGCCCATTGGGGCGGAGCGACCACGGGAGGCTTCCGGCGGCGGACCAAGATTATGCTGACAACGGCCACGACGATGACTGCGACGAGGATGAGCCAGATCCATATGGGGAGCCCGAAGACGATTGATGTGAAAAAGCTCCCGCCGGAATACCGGTAGCTCGTGAGGTTGTATCCGCCGGACGGGCCTCCGGTGCTGTTGCGCGACTCCGATCGAACCGAGTTGCCCGCCTGCGACGACCAGTAGTTGACGACGAACGAGTTGGAGCCTGTCGCT
>DATEGJ010000214.1:0-10928 GCA_035280105.1 Thermoplasmata archaeon | reverse complement strand
GCCGGGGGATCCCGTCGACGCGGAAGGCCTCGGGAAACTCGCGGTCCTCTCCGGTGTCTGCGAATTTCCTGTCCGGGTCAAGTGCGCAAGCCTGCCTTGGCACACCTTGCAGGCAGCCCTCGAAGCGAAGCAGGAGATCGTTTCGCTGGAGTGAGGATGACCCCTTCGGACCTTCGCGGGGGCGTCTCGCGGGAGGCGGCCGAAGCTCGCGACTCCCTCACAAGGAGTACCACATCCCGCATCGCCAACGACCTGTCGAAGCGGCGGCACGAACCCGAGTGGATGCTTCGACTGCGACTCCGCGCATCGGGGCGGGTCCAGTCTGCGGGCATTCCATCGTGGGCGGCATTCTTGAGTGACGTCGATTTCGAGAACATGGTCGATGCGGATGCGTCAGCGCCACCAGCGGTGATCGCCCAAACACCGGCGCTCGCCCCTGGACTCACCGCATTGGAGGAATCGGAGAACGCCTACCGCGCCGTTCGGGATCAGCTCGCGAGGCAGGGCGTCGTCTTCTGTGGCCTTTCGACCGCGCTCGCGCGATCGGCCGATCTCGTGAAGCGCCATTTCGGGTCTGTGGTCTCCGTGGATGATCACCCGATCGCCTCCCTAAACGCCGCGCTTTGGACGGGAGGTTCGTTCGTGTACGTGCCCCCCGGCGTCCGGGTCGAGGTTCCCCTTCAGGCGGAGATTCGCGAGGACTACGCGAAGGTCGAACCGTTCGAGCGAAACATCGTCGTCGCGGATCGCGGGTCCGAGGTCACGTACATCGAAGGATGCACGGCACCGGTCTACACGCCCGACCAACTCCATGTGTCCGCGATTGAGGTCGTCGCGATGGCCGGATCTCGCGTGCGTTACATCGCGCTCCAGAACTTTGCGAAGGAAGTTGACAACCTCGTCACGAAACGAGCTCTCGTCCACGAGGGTGCATCGGTCGAGTGGATCGACGCGAACTTGGGTTCGCGACGAACCTGGAAGGTGCCTCGCGCGGACTTGCTTGGTCCGGGGGCGTCTGCGGAATTCGTTGGCGTCTCCTTCGCGGGGAGCGGTCAATGCGAGGAGGTCGGTGCTGAGATGGTCCATGCTGCCCCTCGGACACGATCTCGGATCTCGAACCATGGCATCGTCCGCCGGGGCGGTCGTGCCACCCTTCGATCCGGAGTTACCGTTAGCCCGGGCGCGACAGGGGTCCGCTCGTCCGTCGAATGGTCCTCGTTGATGCTGGATGCGGAATCCCGCTCGGAGACCCTTCCGTCGATCGAACTCGATGAGGCGGACGCGACGATCACCCAGGAAGGCGCGGTTCGCAAAGTGGACGATGAGATGCTCTTCTACATGGCCTCGCGCGGCGTGACGAAAGACGAAGCGATTCGGATGGTCGTCCTCGGAACCGCCGAGATCGTGACGCGGTGCATCCCCGTGGAATATGCGGTGGAGGTTGACCGTCTCCTCGAGCTTGAGTTAGGGGGCGGGATCGGATGACGCGCCTCCGAGAGGCGCGTCACGAGAAGACTCAAGTAGCCAGCCAGTCATGGCAAGGAGGGCGGGAATGGCGAAAGCGACGAAAGTCCTGTTGAACGTCCCCAGGATCAAAGCGGACTTCCCGATCCTCGGCCGCACGGTCCACGACAAACGCCTCGTGTACCTTGACAGCGCAGCGACATCGCAGAAGCCGAAACAGGTGATCGACGCCACCTCGGATTTCTATTCGCGGTACAACGCGAACGTCCATCGCGCGATCTACGAACTCGGAGAGGAGGCGACCCGAGAGTACGAAGGAGCTCGTGAGAAGGTCGCGGCGTTCATCCACGCGAAATCCCCGAACGAGGTCGTCTTCACGAAGTCGACGACGGAGTCGATCAACCTCGTCGCGTACGGATACGGCATCAAGGGGAAGATCCAGAAAGGCGACGAGATCGTCGGAAGCGTCATGGAGCACCACTCGAACCACGTGCCGTGGCACTTTGTCAAGGACCACAAGGGCGCGGTCCTGAAGTACGTCGACGTCAACGACGACGGGACGTTGAAGATGGAGCAGTACGACGACCTGCTCTCGAAACGGACGAAGATTGTCACGATCACCCTCTGCTCGAACGTCTTGGGGACGATCAATCCGGTCAAAGAGATCGCCAAGCGGGCCCACGAGGTCGGCGCGGTTTGCGTAGTCGACGCCGCTCAAGCAGCGCCTCACATGCCGATCGATGTCCAAGATCTCGACGCGGATTTCCTCGCATTCAGCGGGCATAAGATGCTCGGCCCCACCGGGATCGGCATCCTCTTCGGAAAATCGGACATGCTCGAGGCGACGGAGCCGCTCCTCGGAGGCGGGGAGATGATCCGCGAGGTCCACCTCGGCCGCGCGACATGGAACGACGTTCCGTACAAGTTCGAGGGCGGGACGCCGAACATCGCCGGGGCGATTGGCCTCGGGGCGGCCGTCGACTACCTAACGCACATCGGCATGGACTCGGTGCGGGCTCATGAGATGGAAGCGACGGAGTACGCGCTCGAAAAGTTCCGCCATCTGGATGGAGTCAGGACCTACGGGCCGAGCGACGTGAAGAAGAAAGCGGGCGTCATCGCCTTCACCGTCGAGAACGCGCACCCGCACGACATCGCGTCGATCCTCGACGTCGAAGGCATCTGTATTCGCTCCGGCCACCACTGCGCCCAGCCGCTAATGGAGCGGTTCGAGCTCCCTGCCACCGCACGGGCCTCGTTCTACATCTACAACGACTTCGACGATGCCGACGCCCTGATTGCGGGCATCAGGCGAGTTCAGGAGGTCTTTGCGTGACGACGGCGTCGTACGACCTGTACCAGGAGCAGATCCTTGATCACTACAAACATCCGAGGAACAAAGGCGCGCTCCCGGATGCGACGTTCCACGCGCGCGACACGAACCCGCTCTGCGGCGACGAGGTCACGCTTCACCTGAAGGTCGATGCAACCCAGCGAATCTCCGAGGTACGGTTCGAGGGCCAGGGTTGTGCCATCAGTCAAGCGAGCGCGTCGATGCTCACGACGCGCTTGAAAGGCATTCCGCTCGCCGAGGCGGAGGCGCTCGACCGGGAGGAGGTCCTGAAGGGCCTCGGCATCCCGCTCAGCGCAGTCCGGTTGAAGTGCGCCCTACTCTCCTTCCACGTGCTAAAGCGCGCGCTCGGGACGACGAAGGACGCCGCGCACTGAGGTCCGACCCATGCGGCCGGACACGAAGGCGCCAAACGCGTCGCGCATCGCAGACCTGATCGGTCACACGCCGCTTGTCGTACTCGATCGCGTCGTCCGCCATATTTCCGCCCGCGTCAAGATGTTCGCGAAAGCGGAATGGTTGAATCCCGGAGGCAGCGTGAAGGACCGCCCGGCTCTCTGGATGCTCCGCGCGGCGGAGCGATCAGGTTTGACGAAAGATCGCACTCTCCTCGACGCCACCTCGGGGAACACGGGGATTGCGATTGCGATGCTCGCGGCCGCAGAAGGCTACCGCGCGACCCTCTGCGTCCCCGCGAACATCAGCGCAGAACGCCGCAAAGTGCTCCGTGCGTACGGGGCGGAGCTCGTCTTCACGCCGGCGGCCGAAGGGACCGATGGAGCGCAGCTGGCGGCAAAGGCTCTCGTTGCGTCCCAGCCGGAGACTTATTGGTACCTGGATCAGTACAACAACGAGGCGAACTGGCGCGCCCACTTCGAGTCGACGGGCCCAGAGATCTGGGAGGCGACCCATGGGACGATCACGCACTTCGTCGCGAGTCTTGGGACGACCGGGACGTTTGGCGGCGTCGGACGATACCTGCGTAAGATGAGTCCTCGGGTTCGCCTGATCGCCGTCCAACCGGACGGTCCGTTCCATGGAATCGAGGGCGTCAAGCACCTCGACTCATCGCAGGTCCCCGGGATCTGGGATCCGTCCCTAGCTGACGAGACCATCCTCGTCGCCACGGAGGATGCCCAAGCCGCAACGCGGCGACTCGCGCGAGATGCTGGCTACCTCGTCGGGACCTCGAGCGGCGCGGCGTTCGATGCCGCGCTGCGCGTTGCGGAACGGATCCGAGAAGGCGTCATCGTCGTCGTCTTTCCGGATGCCGGGGACAAGTACCTCGGTGAGCGGTACTGGGAGGACACTGCCTGATCGAGATTCCACGGACGGTGGTCGCCGCAATCGAGGACCACGCGCGCGTGACATTCCCGGAGGAATGTTGCGGCTTCCTGATTGGGCTACCCGGGGAACCCCGCCGCGTCATCGAAACGATGCGCGCGAAGAACGTCGCAGCGGTGGATCGGAACCGACGCTACGAAATCGACCCGCTCGAACTGCTGCATGCCGACGATGCCGCCCGCACGAAGCGAGCCGACCTGATTGGAATCTACCATAGCCATCCGAATCATCCGGCGAAGCCATCGGAGTTCGATCGCTCGCGCGCGACCTCGTGGTACACGTACGTGATCCTCGCCATCGTGGATGAGACTCCGAAGGAACTCACGGCGTGGCACTTCGACGACACGACGAAGTCCTTTCTCTCGGAGGAACTCCGCGTTTCGCTGAGACCGTCGGGGCGAACCTTAAGTAGAACACCGTCCTCGGTACGTCGTGGCCATGGCGCCAGTTAAGATTGTCATTCCCACCGCCCTGCGGCAATACACGAACAACGCCGACGTCGTGGAGGTTGAGGCGAAGAATGTGCGCGAGGCTCTCGGAAGCCTCGTGGGCCGCTATGATCCATTGCGCCGCCACCTGTATGCCGACGATGGGCATCTGCGGAACTTCGTGAATATCTACGTGAACGAAGAGGATGTCCGGTACCTGCAGAACGACGCAACCCCTCTCAAGAACGGTGACACGGTATCGATTGTTCCGAGCATCGCGGGCGGATCCTCGTCGCTGATGGAGCGTCTGGCGGCAAAGCGGAAGGATGTGCTCGCACCGGGCGAGATCAAACGGTACTCGCGACACCTCATTCTCCCGGAAGTCGGGCTCGCGGGCCAGCTGAAGTTGAAACAATCGTCCGCGTTGATCATCGGCGCGGGAGGCCTCGGCGTACCACTAACCCAATACCTCAGCGCGGCGGGAGTCGGCCGTCTCGGCATCGTCGACTTCGACGTGATCGACGAGACGAACCTGCAGCGCCAGGTGCTCTACGGAACTCGAGACGTCGGTCGCAAGAAGCTCGAAGTCGCCAAGGAGCGCGTCGCGCAGATCAACCCGAACGTCGATGTGCGAGGGTACGAAACGCGCCTGACGTCGGACAACGCGCTGGACATCCTGAAAGACTACGACGTCGTCATCGACGGGACGGACAACTTTCCGACCCGCTACCTCGTGAACGACGCGGCGGTCCTGCTGAAGAAGCCGAACGTGTACGGATCGATCTTCCGCTTCGAGGGACAGGCGAGTGTCTTCGACGCGCAGAAGGGACCGTGCTACCGCTGCCTGTATGCAGAGCCCCCGCCGCCCGGTCTCGTGCCGTCGTGCGCAGAAGGGGGCGTCCTGGGAGTGTTGCCCGGGATTGTGGGATCGATTCAAGCGACCGAGGCGATCAAACTCCTCCTCGGGAGAGGCGACACCCTGGTCGGTCGCCTGCTCGTCTTCGACGCGCTGCGAATGAAGTTCCGCGAGCTAAAGCTCCGCAAGAACCCCGATTGTCCGATCTGCGGAACGAACCCAACGATCAAGGAACTGATCGACTACGAGGAGTTCTGCGGCCTTCGCAATCCCTCGGAACAGGTGAGCGAAGAGGCGCAGATTACCGTCGAGGAGTTGAACGCGCGCATCCAGAAAGGCGAAGAGGTCGTCTTGCTCGACGTGCGAGAGCCGATGGAGTGGGAGATCGCGCACCTCGATCGGGCGGTCCTCATGCCGGTAGCGCAGGTGCCCGCGCGAATGAACGAGCTGAGCACCGCGGACGAGATCGTCGTGTACTGCAAGACCGGAATCCGATCCGGCCGAATCACGAATTTCCTCCGAGATGTGGGTTTCCGCAAGGTCAAGAATCTCGCCGGTGGCATCGACGCGTGGGCGGAGACCATCGAGCCGGAGATGCCGCGCTACTAAAGGCAGCAAGGCATAAGCGCCCTCGCCGCCATCCCCGCCGAAATGCCTCTTGACCCGGGGACCGTCCATCGGTTCGCCATGCTAGAACGGGCGGTGAAGTCGTTGGCGAAGACAGGGCGGTTCGACGAATCGATCAAGCTGATCGCGGAGATGCTCACAATTGCTCCGGAGGATACGGGCCTCTCGAAGTTGAAGGCGCGACTCGCGGCCGATCTTGTCAAGCAAGCTGCGCAGGCGCAGAAGATCGCCGCCGCCACCGAAATCCTCCAGCTGGTCGATGCGAAGATTCCCGCCTCCCACCTGGCGCAGACAGAGCGTGATCTCCTTGCGAAGGCAAAGGAGCAGCTCTACTCCATGTGAACGGCGCAGGTTTATCGCGGGCCCGCGACTTGCGGGCTCATGGCCCGCCACCAGTCCGACGAGGAATACGTCAAGGAGATCGAATCGTTTCGGCGGGAGAAGGATTACTTCTTCAAGTCGGATCCGGAGTCGCCGATCCCTCGCGCATTGCGCGAACAATTTCACGGTCTCGCATACTTCCCCGTCGATCCGAAGTACCGAGTGCGTGCGAAACTACTCACGGATCCAAACCCACAAAAAGTCGTCCTCGCAACGTCGAAGGGCGTGCCGCGCGAGATGATCCGTGTTGGATTTCTCGAGTTCGAGATCGATGGTATGAAGCAGCGGCTCGCCGCCTACAAGTCCGTCCCTCAACCCGGCCATCAACACGCAGACATGAGTCTCTTCGCCCCGTTCCGCGACGCGACGTCGGGCAAGGAGACGTATGGAGCGGCGCGTTACCTCGACATCCCAGAACAGAAAGGCGACGAGTACGTTCTCGATTTCAACCTCGCCTACAGCCCATATTGCGCGTACAGCGAAGACTACATATGCCCGTTTCCGCCGCGCGAAAACTGGCTGTCGATTCCGATTCGAGCGGGAGAGAAGAACTTCCCGCTGAAGGCGTGAGCTAGGGTGACAAAACTATTCCGGACCGTCGAGCCAACCAATTCGGCGCGCGCGATTCGCGGTAATTTCGTCCGGTCCCTTGAAATCCCGTTCGACCACCGCAAGTCGCTCGATGAGATCACGGATCGCTTCCGTTGATGGAGCGCGCACGTCAAGGCCCGCGAGACCGAGTTGCCGCTTCACGATCGGCATGCCTGTCTCCACGCCGCCCATGTGGTAGCAGAAGTCCGTCATCACCTTGTCCGTGACGCGGATCAGCCGGTCGACCGGCTCCTGCGGCGGCGTGACCATCGCGACGCGTCGCGCTCCGTGGCCGGCGGCTTTGAGGATTTGTTCCCCGAGGGATTTGAAGGCTACCTCCACGTGTTCTCCCGTCTTCGCGCTCGTCAGGACGCCCGGGCAGGTGTACTTCTCCCTGAGGAAGTACAGGTAATCCTCGGCCCACACGCGGTCGTCCACCAAGTCCGCTTTGTTCCCCGCGATGATCATCGGCACGCGGCCAGCGAGCCTCCAGACCGCGGGGACCCAATAGTCCTCGAGGGCGCGACGGCTCTCGTCGTTCGTCGCGTCGTACACCATCAGGACGCCCTGCGCCCCCTTCATCGCGGTCTCCTGGACGCCGCTGTACCCCTTTTGGCCCAGGACGTCCCAGATCTGCATCGACATCTCGACTTCGGCGGCCGGATGGCCGACGTTTAGGCTGCGCTTCGAGACCTTCGTCCCGACGGTCGTGATGTATTCGTCGGAATAGTTGTCCACGACGAAGCGCCGGACGAGCGACGTCTTTCCGACGCCCCCGTCTCCAAGGAGGACGACCTTGGACCGGATCAACTCGGTTGCCATGGGCAATCCGTTCTTCATGGCGGACACCCCTTCTTTAACCGTTCCTCCCGGTTCTCATGCGAGGAAGTATTGGAGTGAGGCGGGTAGCGCCGGCGGCGGGTTGACCTCCTCGTCAAGCCGCTTCGTTGCCCACCCCAGGCCCGCTCGGTTCTGCTCCGACCCGACACTCAATCGCGCGTCGACTCGATTTCCCGGATCCAGTCACAGACGATCCCAATCTTCGCGTGGTGTTTCTCGATCGACTCTTGATCCGGCGCGTCGAGGACGCAGTAGATCTTGTTCTCCGGTTCGCTGAACAGGATGTCGTGGTGGCTCACGCCGAACTCATCCTGCGGCGAGGCTTGCGCCGCGCGCAGCTGATCGGCCGTGAGCGGGTCCATGGCGTGCGAGTCGATGAACTTCGGCATCCCGTCGCGATTGGCGTGGGCCTTCTAATTCGTTTCGGACCGTCGCTCTCTGTTTGCGGAGCGATCGAACGAAGCCTCGCAGGTCGAGAACAGCGCGCGGGGAGGGGGATTTGAACCCCCGGGCGCAGAGCGCACTGGATTAGCAATCCAGCGCCCTACCAGGCTAGGCGATCCCCGCTTCGGGCCGCGACCAACTGGTTCATCTATAAACGTTTCTCGGGATCGCGCATGCGGACGAAGCGTCTTTGTACGTCGACCTACGTCGCGCCGCTTCGAAATGACGGGCCTCCCTGCGGCGGAGATGCCGATCCGCCTTCCGCTGCGTCGCGGCTATCGGGAACTGATTTCGGTCCTCGCGATCCAAGCCTTTGGAAATCAGATGGCGGGAAGCTTCTGGCTCGTTTACCTCGTGAGTCCGCCGCAATCCTTGCCGTTCAACGTTGCGATCTTCGTCTGGGTCATCGGATTCGGAGTCGCTGCCCTCGCAGTGATTGCGATGGCGCGTGGACGCCTGATTCGTGCCACCTCATCGATGTCCTTGGGACTCGTCATCATGGTCCTAGGCCACGTTTCGTTCGCCCTCCTTCCCCCGTTTGCGGCCATGGTCGCAGGAGGCCTCGCGTTCGGATTATACATTCCTCTCTTCTGGCTGCCGCTCAATTCCCTGATCGTGCGGGAGACGCATCCCGCAAACCGCGCTGGACGTCTGGCCGGAGTGACCGCGACCTTCACGACAACGGCGGTCGTGGCTCCGACGCTCGGGGGCTTTCTGGCGGACCGGTCCAGTTACCGCGTCGTGTTCGCCTTGAGCGCAATCATTGTCGTGGTGAACCTCGCGTTTGTGCGATCCCTCGCTCAACACGACGAGTCGTTCGCGTTCTCGATTAGTCTCCGTCGACTCGGCGCACGGACCGCACTCGCCTTTTCGGGCCAAGGGGGGGTTGATGGACTCTTGTCGGCCGCGACCCCGCTGGGGGCATTCCTCTTCACGACGGACTCCTTTGCGTTGGGGCTCCTCTTCGCCCTTTTCTCCCTGGCGGCGGGATTTGCGACCGCAATCCTAGGCCGTGTGTCGGATCGGGTGCGGACCCGCACTCCGTTCCTCCTGCTCGGCCCCCTCCTTTCGGTCCCGGCCTGCTTCCTCGCCTTCGCGATTCGAGATCTCGGCACGTTCGCGTTCGCGGTCGGCTGGCTCTCCATGACCTCCGTCGTCGCGCCCTCGTTTATCTACACGATTCTCGTCGACCGTTCGGAACGCGACGTTCCGAGCGTGACCGCGACTCGAGAACTCCTCTTGAACACGAGCCGCACGATCGCCCTCCTCGGCGGGTTGGCGCTGCTCACGCTCGGTGGTGACGTGTTCGCGTTGTACCTCCTCGTCGGCGGCGTCATCCTGCTCGAAACCCTCGCCCGCTGAGACGACAGGGGCATTTTTATCTCAAGTCGCATATGGCAGCTCATGGGCGCCGCGGGCGAGGTCCCGGTCACGCGAGAGCTGCACCTGTCGCCGAGCGATCTCACGGAACTCATTGTCAGTTTGGGCGGCGTCAAGTTCTGGGTCGTCTCGGTCGTCCCACTGTACATCGGTTGGGTCCTCGCGCAAGAATCGAACCTCCGGCACCTCTTCATCGACGACCTCCGGGTCGTCCTCGGCATCATCGTCGTCGGCCCGTTGCTCGGGACCTTCACCCTCCTGCTGAACGTCTACTACGACATGGTGACGACGGATCGCGTCAATCCCCGCAAGAAGTACGTCCAGGTCGTCGAGGAACTGATTGGCCAGGGCCTGATGGAACGCGACACGCTTCTCCTGGCCGCCTTCGGATTCGCGGCGACGGGTCTCGTGGTCGCCGGCTACGTGTCCGGAAGTCTCATCCGATACAATCCTGCGGACCGAGGCGGCGGGTTCACCGCGATCGTCGGGCCCTACGGCTTCTTCCTCCTCACGGTCCTCATCATCGCGCTCTCGATCGCGTACTCCGTCCCGAAGATCCATTGGAAAGGCGTGGCGGGGTTGGACTTGTTCACAAACATGGTCGGGTTCGGTGTCCTATGTCCCCTCGCGGGCTGGTCCCTCCTGCGCCCGATTGAGTCCGCGCCGTGGTGGTACATCGGGACGATCGCCCTGTTCCTCGGAGCCCTGTACGCGCCGACGACCGCGTCCGACTACGAGGCCGATCGGACGTTCGGCATCCGCACGATGGCGGTTCGCCTCGGCGTGAGGCGCACGCTCCTCCTCGGGTTCGGCCTCGAGATCGTCTCGGTCATCACTTTGGTCCTCGGGTGGAGCCAGCGGTGGTTCCCGTTCGACGGCTCTGCGTACGAGGCAATGGTCGACTTGTGGCCGTTCGTCGCCCTTCAGATCCTCTTCTACGGCGTGTTCGTGCGGCGCCCGACCGTCGGCCGGATGTGGGCGCTACTCCTCTTCCTCTCGATCCTGCAAGGCCTCGGCGTCCTCCTGATGTTGTGGCGGTTCGTCAACCAGCGCGCGTGGTCGCCGTAAGCTTGCGGTGCGAGTGCGAGGCGAGCCGTCATCCAGGTATGCACGATACGTACCGGACGTTCATTACCGGAGACGCGCGATGCCCTTCCGCGGGTCGGGCGCCCGACCCGCCCGTGAGGGATCGCATGGCGGACGAGGAGTCGGATCCGGACGG
>DATEGJ010000213.1:0-2875 GCA_035280105.1 Thermoplasmata archaeon | reverse complement strand
AGACCGCCTACCCGATCATGGCGGGCGCGAAGATCGCGGGCCTCATGGCGGGAGCCCGACTCGAGGACATCGATGCCGTCGGGGAATACGGCCTCAACCTTGGGATTGCCTTCCAGATTATCGATGATATCCTGGACGTCGTGGGAGATGGCCACCGGCTCGGGAAGCGCGCCGGCACAGACTTGCGGGAAGGGAACGTGACCCTCATCGCGATCCACGCCTTGAACGATGGAAGTTCGATCGACGTCGGCGCGCTCACTCGGCTGATCCGCAAGCGCGAGAAGCGAGAGCCGGACATCCAGCGGGCGCTCAACCTCCTAATCGACTCGGGTGCCGTCGAGCAGGCCCGGACTGACGCGGTGCGGTACGGGCAGATCGCGAAGAAGTCCCTCGACCCGCTTCCCGACACCGACGCGAAGGCGAACATGGGCCGCCTCATGGATTTCGTTCTGTCGCGCGACGCGTGAGGCGGTGCGGCGATGCCGACACCCTACGATGCGATCGTCGTCGGCGCCGGCCCCGCAGGCGCGACCGCGGCGCGGTATGGAGCAAAGCGCGGCCTGAAGGTCTTGCTCTTGGACAAGCGGTCCGAAATCGGGGTTCCGGTCCAGTGCGGGGAGTACGTTGCGCAGAACGTGGAGGTCCGGGCGATTTTCCCAACCGTCCCGGATTTGGAGGATCTCATGGAGGTCCCGTACCGCGTGCGGGAGATCGATACGCCGGTCATCCGGATCTGGTCGCCTAAGGGGCGCCACTACGACATCCCGTTCCGCGGTTTTACCGTGCGGCGCGACAAGATGGACCAAGGGATCGCCGCACAGGCCGTCAAGGAAGGCGCGGAGCTCATGACGGAGACGACCGTGCACCGCGTCCGAGGCGAGGACGTGGAGACGAACCGCGGGACTTTTCACGCGAAGGTCGTCATCGGGTCGGATGGGCCACGGTCGACGGTCGCTCGATCGGCCGGACTCGAATGGCCGGTCTCGGCTCCCGCAATGAGCGCGACTGCCGAGGGCGAGTTCAGCAATGCGACGGACATGTTCTTCGGAAACTTGGCACCCGGCGGGTACGCGTGGATCATACCGAAAGCGGGGTGTGCGAACGTCGGGCTTGGTACCTGGGAGCGTTTCCGAGGGAATCTGCGCGAACTCTTCACGAAGTTCACCGCAGACCATCATCTGGAACCCGGGAAAGCGACGGGCGGCTTCGTCCCGGTTCTCGGTCCGCCCCCCGAGACGACCCGCGGCAACGTGATGCTCGTTGGAGACGCCGCGGGAATGGTCATGGCGACGAATGGAGGCGGGAACAACGTCGCGATGATTGCCGGCCGAATCGCGGGGAACACCGCCGCGGATCATGTTGAGAACGGAACCGCGATGGCCGAGTACGAGAACCGATGGCGATCCGCAGTAGGAGGGCCTCTGGACGAAGGCGTTCGAATCAAGCGCCTCGCGGACCGGTTCTTCGGGAGCGATCGTATGCTCGATCTCGCGATGATCCTTCTCGGACGACGTCGGATGGCGCGAGCGATTCGTTGTCAGCCGCTCTTTCTTCCGAGCAACGCCAAGGTCTTATAGCGGCCCGAGGTTTCGACGGCCGAACGATGGACTTTCAATTTCTTGGCGGGGCCTCGGAGGTCGGGCGTCTCGGGATGGTATTGAAAAAAGGGCCGACCTCGCTCCTATTCGACTATGGCCTTTTGCCGCGCGATCCGCCGATGTATCCGATCCCGGCACCTCCGGTGGACGGGATGTTCATCAGCCACGCGCACCTCGATCACACCGGGATGATCCCATGGGTCACCCGACGCCAGGACCTGGACGTCGTGCTGACGCCGCCGACCGCCGATGTCGCGGATCTGTTGTTGCAGGACAGCCTGAAGATCGCGGACGTGGAAGGGTTCGACGCGCCCTTCGACGACGGCGATTTGCGAACCGCTCGGCGTCGATTCAAGACGATCGACTTCGGGGACAACGTGGACATCGGGGAGATCGAGGTCACCGCACATCCGGCGGGGCACATCCCTGGAGCGACGATGTTCGAGGTGAACGGGACCGAGACATCGGTTTTCACCGGCGACCTGCACACGTTGACCACCGACCTGGTCCATGGCGCTCGCCCGGTGCCATGCGACAATCTCTTCATCGAATCGACGTACGCGGGCCGGCAGCATCCCGAGCGGCTCAAGTCCGAACACGCGTTCCTGCGCAAGATCGAGCAGGTCGTGAACCGCGGAGGGCTCGCGCTCGTCCCCTCCTTCGCCGTCGGCCGAACACAGGACGTCATCCTCACGCTCGCGAAGGCGCGCCACGAGGTCTGGCTCGACGGCATGGGGAAGAAAGTGAACTCGATCTACGTCGAGAACCCGGAGTACGTGCGGTCCGTCAAGAAACTGCGGCAGGCGATGAACCGCGTCCACGTCGTTCGAAATCCCCGGGATGGCGAGATCGCTCTCAAGGGCGAGGTAATCGTGACGACGAGCGGGATGCTCGATGGCGGCCCCGTGCTCCGGTATCTCGAAGCAATCCGGGAAGATCCGAAGAGCTCGGTCCTCTTGACCGGATACCAGGTCGAAGGGACGAACGGCCGCCGACTCGTGGACGAGGGCGTGATCGACATGCACGGCGTCACCGTCGACATCAAGTGCGAGTGGCAGAAGTTCGATTTCAGCGCGCACGCCGGCCACGACGACCTCGTGCGATTCATCGAAGCGTGCGATCCGCAGCGGGTCGTCCTCATGCATGGGTAGGCAGCGCTTTCGGCGATGTCGGTAAAAACCGATCGCAACGACGCGCGCGGCATTGCCCAACTGATGCGCATGGGCTGGTTCCGGCCCGTGCACGCCAAAACGATCGGCTCGCGAGAGGTCCGAGCG
>DATEGJ010000212.1:0-4092 GCA_035280105.1 Thermoplasmata archaeon | reverse complement strand
GTCCGAAGACACGGAGTATATTAAGAACAATTCTACAACATTTCGATAACCATTACAAAATCGTTAATAGTGGATGGTCCTTTTGCAGATTGTGGTCCGCCGACTGTTGATCGAGGAGAGCTCGCAAGGCACGGTGGGCCGGGAGGTCGAGGTGCTCGATCGACCGGAGCGTGTCGCGGCGTTGTCCTCCCCCCTCGCATGGCGGATTCTCCAGGAGCTCGCGAAGAACCCTGATTATCCGAATGCACTGGCGGCCCGGATGAAGGTCCACGAACAGAAGGTGTACTACCACGTGCGTCGCCTCGAATCCGCGGGGCTCCTCGAAGTCGTCCGGGAGGAGCCAAAGCGCGGCGCGTCCGCCCGAGTCCTCGCGCCGACGGCCGAGGCCTTTGCAATCGTCCTCAAAGGACGCGGCACCCCGGTTGCGTCGCCACACCTTCCCCATGCCGGCGCCGTCGCGAAGTTCCTCGAGGAGTTCTCCCACGACGCTTCGTTCGACGGATCGATCGTCGTCGGATCCCCGTACACCCATGGGCCGTTCAACACGACGGCACGCGATTCCCCCTACGCAGTCGAACTCGGATTCTTCCTGGGTCGGCTGTTCGCCCCGCCCCGCGGACTCGTCGTCCGTCTAGATACGGAGGTGAAGGCGAGTGGCTCGGGGAAGGAACACATGATCCTCGTCGGAGGGCCTGTCGCGAATATCATCACGATGGAGCTCAACGCTCATCTCGCGGTGAATTTCGATTGGAAGCAGGTGTGGCGGATGGAATCCTCACGGACGAAGCGGCCCTACGCGGACGAACAAGTCGGACTCATCGCAAAGGTCCGGAATCCCTGGGGTCACTCGCGGGTCATCGTCGTGCTCAGCGGCCTCCATGCCGCCGGCACGATGGCGGCGATCCTCGGCTTGACACACCACGCGGACGAGGTCCTCGAGGACTACGTTCCTGGAGAGGATTTCTACCGCGTCGTCGCGGGTCAGGACCGCGATGGCGACGGGCGCCTCGACGCGGTCTCCATCCTGGAATGATCAGCCGAGTGCCACGCTCTCGTACGGAATCTTGTCCTCGAGCTTCGCGTTCGCGGCTTCGATTGCTTGGACGGCCTCCGCGGCCCGCTCTTCGGGGACGATCAGCAGGACCTTCACGCCGCGCTCGGCGGCCTCGACCGCTCCGGGGATGACCCCAAATTCGATCCGAGGCCGAATGCCAAGGGCCCGCGCGGCGACGACGCCCGCCACATCGAGGGCTGCGACAACGGAGTCCTTCGCCTCTTTCTCGATTCGTTTCGACGCTGAAACCGTCCGCCGCCCCGCAGAGGGCACACGAGCGATCACGATTCTTCCAGGTCGAAGGGCGACGATTCCCTCGAGATTCCGGACCGCGACCAGTTCCCCTTTGGCGGCATCGTGCATCGCGGCGCCGGCTGAGGGCGAAGGACGTACGGCATAGGCAACCAAGAGTCCACCCTCCATGAACAGGCCGACTCGCTCGCCGCGACGAATCGCGCCGCCGGCAAGGGCAGCGGTGGTTTCGACAACCGCAAGAGCCCTGCCGGCTCGGTCGACGAACCCGCGAAGCTGACGGAACTCATCGTGGAGAAACTTGACTCCCTTCTTCGTCGCCCGGTATTCGCCGTCGGCGAAGGCGAGGAGCCCGTCCCGCTGTAGGCCGTGCGCGTATTCGGAGGCTCCTTGGACGGTCATGCCGAGACGATCCCCGATTGTACGGAGACGTGTGTGGCGAGTTGTCGTGACTTCGTACAGGAAGAGGAGGCGCGTGCTCGCCCGGAGATCTCGAAGAATTTCCATTGTCGTTTGCATCCGCTAGCGAAAGAAAAGGCCTCGCCAACATTCTTATATACTCAAGTTCATCAGAAAGATATAAAGTGAACTTGACCGGGAGGTAAGGGCCGATTTGAACCTCAAATGGGCGATGGGGCTTGCAGGGGCGTTTCTCCTTTTGACAGCTCTACTCCCGGTTCCCGCCTCCGCCAGCTCGTCCTCGATCTGGATTCTGTTCGATCTGGGCGATGGCACCTATGTTTGGGCGAACGAGACGGTGCCGAATCCCCAGGCCGTGAATGCAACGTGGCTCGCGGTCCAACACGCCGCTCACGCGAAGGGAGTGGCTGTGCTCTCCAGTTGGTTCTCGTGTTGCGGGGTTGCGATATTCGATCTTGGCAATCGTCATTCGCCGGCCGGGTTTGTCGGGTTGTTCCGCTGGAATGCGACCGCACGTGAATGGACCGCAACATCGGTCGGCATCTCCGGCCTTGTGATCGCCAATGGCGATGCAATCGCTCTGTACAACGCGGCGTACGACTCTACGACGTTCGACGTCCGTAAGCCCGTGCCAAATCCGGACAATCCGCTCCCGTCGATCGAATTCCGATCGGATCTCACGAACAGCGGGACATCTCTCTCGACCGCGCCCAACCGCGCGAGGGTCGTGTGGGACCACAACACGACGTCGCGAGAGATCGCCTCGACCCCGGCGGTTGGATATGGGAAGGTTTTCGTTAACACGATGCAAGGAACGGTCGCCCTCGATGAAGGAACCGGTAGAGCGGCTTGGGTGAATTCTGCCGCACGGGGATTTTCCTCACCTGCCGTGTTCGACGGATCCGTGATTGTCAGCACATCGGACGGCACCGTCGTGCGTCTGAATGCGACGACCGGCGGGCGACAGTGGGAGACTCGCCTCCTGTCGCGCACGATGTTCAGCGGTATTACCGCCTCGCCAAAGGTCGCCTTCGATTGGGTGTTTGTCGGGACGTTCAACGAGTCCGGCGGCCCGGGTGCAGTCGCGAGCCTCTGGGCGAGCAACGGGACGATCCGTTGGACCCACGCAACCGCATCCGTGGACTACTCGAGCGTCGCATACGCCGGTGGGTCTCTATACGTTGGCGTGATGGGGATCTACAACACGACGAGCCAAGTGGCTTTTGGTCCGCCGTACGGAGTGCTCTCCCTGGACGCGAGCACAGGGACCGAACGCTGGTTCTTCCCGACGAGCGGATCCGTCGCCGCATCGCCCGCGCTATTCGGCAGCTCCCTGGTCATCGCGCCGTCAAAGGATGGAAATGTCTACGCGCTGAATGCTTCGACCGGGCAGGAGGTGTGGCATGCATCGGTGGCCGCGGGGGTCTCGTCCCCGGCGATTTTCGGAGACACCGTGGTCGTCGGCGGCGGTGCGTTTGGCTCGGGCGGTCAGGTCGTTGCCCTCGACGCCCGGTCGGGAACGCAGCGGTGGGCCTTCACCGCGAACGGTCCGATCCAAGGGTCGGTTGCGTTCGCGGACGGCAAGGTGATCGTCGCGTCGAACACGGACCATGGCACGATCTACGCCCTGAATGCGACGTCCGGTACGCTCCTGTGGTCCTTCGAGCCATCCCCCTCGGAATACATCCTGGGGTCGCCGGTCGTCGCCGACGGTTACGTGTTCGCGCCGAGTGACAACGGCCACGTGTACGCCCTCGGGCAGGCACCGGCGACGACGCCCTCAACAGGGTCCCTGCCCACTCCCCCGATCCTCGGCATCGCGCTGATCGTTTCCGTCGTGGTCATCGCCGTAGCAGTCTGGTTCACCCTCCGACGGAGGTCCCGCGGTGGCCCCTAAAATCAGCGAGCGGAAACAGGCCATTCTCTTCGCGGCGGTCGTCGTGGCAGCGATCGCGGGGCTCTACGCGGCCACGCAGATGATGGAACCCGCGCCCGTTCGCGCGGCTGTCGTTCACCAGGTCCACCTTCGGGTTGACGGACTGGGTTGGACGATTCGCTACGATCCGGGTGCAACGATCAACAACACCGCGTTCTCGATTCTCATCGAGGCGAGTCGAAACCTCCGGTTCGCGGTTTCGTACATCCCGTACGAAATTCCAAAGGGAATGTTCGTGACATCGATCAATGGCACGGCGAACGGGCAATCCGGCGGCCTTTCCTGGCAGTTCTGGGTCAACGGCGCCTACGGGACCGTCGCGTCGGACCACACCGCGTTGGCCGACAACGACTCCGTGGTCTGGGCGTTCACCGCCTCGCAGGAGCGCAGTTGACGTGTCGCGAGGATGGCGAACTGCCATCGAGGCAGG
>DATEGJ010000211.1:0-3903 GCA_035280105.1 Thermoplasmata archaeon | reverse complement strand
TTTCCGAGCGTCGTGGAGAGCCAGACGACGCGGATGTCCTTGTCCCCCCGCCGGCGGTCAACATGGTTCGGGTGCTGCCGGGTGACGTACAAGGGCCGCCACCCCGAGTCGATTGACCGGTGGAACACCGCGAGGGCCTTCTCCGGCTTCTTTTCCTTGACGAGGTACGCGCGGCCTTCTTCGAGGTCCCTCTTCTTGCCGAAGAGCAGGTCCTTGAGAAGTTCGTCTTCCTCGAAGGCGAGCAGGAGCGGCCACGAGAGCAGCCGCATCGGAACCAAGCTTGCCATCCGGAGGTCCGTTTTTATACGTATGCTATCGACTATCGTACCTGAGACTGCTTGGACCTGATAATGACAAGTCAGCGATAGGGACCGCCGAACGGCTGACCGCAACTTGTGCAATACAGATTCGTCACTGGGATTGCCGCGCCGCAATACGGGCACCCGAAGAATCCGGGGTACCGCGGTGCAGCGGGACCGGGTCGGCCTCGCACAACGAGCAGCACCACCAGGAGCAGCACGATCGTGACCGGCAAGACCAGCGCCAGGAGGATGATCCCGACGATCCCGAGCACGAACGGATTGGTCACGGTCGGTGGCGGGGGTCTCGCGGTGGGTATCGAATACTCGAGGGAAATGTCATCGAGGATCGGCGATAGAGAAGCGTTCGTCGTGCTCAGCGTCGCTGCCACCTGAGCGTATCGGGCGGCGGCGAGGTGCAACGCCACCGGGCCTCCCGGGGGCACGTTCACGAGAATCGACCAGGAGGGGTCTGGGGACGACGTATTCCCAACGCGAACGCCCACGGTGAGGTTCGTCACCGCAGGAGCCGCGCCCGACCATCCGAGGAAGTCCCAATTCGCAGTTGAGGAGCCGGAGTCCACGACGGCGGAGAGGAAGAAGCCGAAGGTGCGGTAGCGAATCGGCCCTCCCGGTGTATATCGAGCGAAACCGATTCGCCAGCCCGACGATGACGCTTCGCCAGCGTAGTACATTCGCGTTTCATTCGCCGCCGTGACGAGCTTCGGCGCCGAGACACCCGCCCGGTCCCACGAGGCCGCATCCCCCGCAGAAACCACGGGGTTTGCGGGATCCTTCGTCCAATTTCGTCCGTCGACGGATGTCGCGTGGCCGATCTGCGGGAAATTGAACCCGCCGGTATAGTAGAGCT
This sequence comes from Thermoplasmata archaeon, assembly GCA_035280105.1. Classification (GTDB taxonomy): domain Archaea; phylum Thermoplasmatota; class Thermoplasmata; order RBG-16-68-12; family RBG-16-68-12; genus RBG-16-68-12. Next base: position 2,733 of record DATEGJ010000211.1, on the reverse strand, counting down.
CGTACCCGGAGAACGACAGGACGATATCCGAGGGATGGACCCGCGCCTCCTCCCACCCCGCATCCGGGACCATCAGGGGATTGCCGGGATCTTCCGTCCAGTTGTACCCATCCCACGAAGTGGCCCGTCCCATCGAGTACGAGAAGCTACCCGGGTGGCCCGAGAAATAGAGGACGAACATCCCTCCTTGCTTGATCACGACTGGCGTGCTGACGGATCCAACGTCCCACGGACGACCGCCGACCGTCACGGGCGAATTCACGAACTTGCTCCAGGCCACCCCGTCCGCCGAAGTCGCGTACCCGATCTGGATCCCGGACGGTCCGTTCCCGGCATACCACATCCGGTAGACGGACCCATCGTGGATCACGTAGGGGTTGCCGAGGCTCTGGTCCCAGCTCGTTGCGTTCCCGACGAGGACCGGATTCGCGGTTCGGTTCCAGATGCCGCCGTCCGTGCTCGTCGCATGGCCGATGGCGCATTGCGTCCCCGCGCAGCCCACGTACCACATTTTGTACGTCCCGTTCTCGTACAGGACACTTGGGGTCCCAACCCAATCCGACTCCCATGCAGCCTGCGGGACGAGGACGGGGTTTGCGAAGTGTTTGCTCCACGTCGTTCGGTTGCCCTGCAGCAGCAACCGGCCCGGATACGAGACCGCATCGAGGCCCGCGAGCGTGCCCCTCTCAAAGTCGGCTTGACTCGTCCAGGTGATCGTCGTCGCCGCGTCGACCGCGACGGCAACGAAGGTGGCGACGAGGAACACGGCAAGAATCGTCCCACTGAACGGGCACATCGAACGCCGGGACAAGCAAACCTCAGCATGGACAGGCCCGAGTCGGGAAAAGAACTTTCGCGCAGCTACGGGACCGTTCTTGCGTTGTAAGAGACCCTCAATGCGGGCGCGTGGCGTCCAGGGTGCGCCGGTCCAGGGTCCGCAAACCGCGGTACCCGGCCACGGATTCCCGCGGGACGACGGCGAGCGCGGCGATCACCGTTCCGCTCTGGCCGGGATCCAGGTCGAGCTCGTCGGTGACGGATCCGTGATGACCCAGGCCGCGAAGGCCGAACACCTCGAGGTCCGCCGGTTCCGCGGCTGCGAGGGCAATCGCATCCGTCGCTCGTGGATCCCGGAAGACCGCGAAGCCGCCGTCTGCCTGAGCCCACCCGACGCGCGCCGTAGACTTCCACGTTCGATCCATCAGCCGCTTGAAGGTCACTTCCGAGCGCGCTTTCCCATCGTATCCGAGGAACGTCCAGAATCCGGCCGTGAACTCCGCCCGCTCTCGAGTCCCGTTCGCGATTTCAAGGGAGGCAATCAGGAGTGGAGCGCGTGGGCGGGTCAGGTACTCGACGTCAATGCGCGTTCCGCTCGGGAGGCTGGATTTGGTAGCTCGCGCCGAAAGCCGTAGTCCGCTCCACGCCCCGCGATGTGCGCTTCGGATTCGGAACCGGTCTCGGAAGAGGTCGCCGGGCCATTCCTCCTGGTATACCGAGGGGATGATTCCGCCGTAGAACGGGCGGAACCACGCGAACGAACCGGGCGTCGGATACGAGGAGATGAGGTATTCGTGGCCGCGGTGTCGAAGCGAAACGAGCGAGGCTCCATGGGCCGGAGCCGCGTCGAACGAGAGGGGGCCGTTATCGACGCGACGACGACTTGGCGGTCCCGAGGTCCGAACCGATCCGCGTGACGGAACGCCGAGGATGGGCACCCCCCATTCGTGGCTGTGGCGCTCATCCTTGAGGACGAATCGGGCCCGACCGGCCACCGGCCGCGCTGCGACGAGACGTGACCGAACGCGGAAATCGCTCTCGAAACGGACTCCCGGGACACGCCACTGATTGGGCGTTGCAGTGATTCCTTTCGGGGTTTCCAGCCGCAAGATGCCTCCGGTGGGCCGTTGCCGATCGCTTCGGACGGTCGCTCGGAGCTCGGCCGCGGGAAACGCTGCGACCGTCATCGGCTCCGCATCGACGCGGACGGCACCGAGCGAAGCGGCCGACGGAGGAGGCTCGCGACCGGCAACGTGCGCCCAAAGCGCCCGGACTTCCCGCCAATCCGGAGTCGCAAGGAACCAGACGGGAGGGAAGTCTTTCCGGCCTCGAGGCGCCAACCGGACGTTTTGCGATAGGGACAGCGGTACATTCCAGCCCGAAAGCTCGACTTCTCTCGGGGCCGCTGGAGACCACACGACGCCATAGCCGCGGTCCTTGTCGCCCACGTGAATCCAGCCTTCCGCCAGGAGACGACCCAGCGGGACGTCCTGGCGTTCGTCGGGCCACTCCATCTCCATCATCGCGTCCGTAACGGGACCCTGAGCGGTTGGAATCGTCAGGGCTGCGGATTCGATCGAGCGACTCACATCGAGTGCGAGTTGGGCCTTCCAGGGCGTGGACCCGCGGTTCTCGATTGCGGTACCGCACTCGAGCAACCGATCTCCCGCGAGTCTCCATCGTTGCTCGAGGACGATGCCGGGTCTCTTCCGAGAACGAAACGTCCGAAGGATCTCCGGTACGCGATTGGATTTCGCCACAAGCGACCCGGTCCAGCGGTGCTGCCACGCGTCGTTCGGGATCATCGGCTGTCCCGCGAACACATTCGCATCGAACAACTTCTTGCCGTCGGTTATTGAGACAGCGGCGGTCCCTCCGACCGACTTCGAGACGAGGCGAATCCGGGGGCTGGCCAGTGTCCACGATTCCCGATCCGCATATGCGGCCCCGCCGCCG
>DATEGJ010000210.1:0-4191 GCA_035280105.1 Thermoplasmata archaeon | reverse complement strand
ACGAGGATCCGCTCGATTTTCTCCTTGAGGCCGGCTGTCTTGAAGACGACAACGTCGCACGGGGCCTCCTGGACGAACCGGTCCACGTTCGAACCGAGGATGCGCCCTTTGCGCCAACCGCCCTTCCATCCGAGGATGAGTAGGTCCATCTCGTACTCGCGGATGTTATCGAGGATCGCGTCGAAGACCTTGTGGCTCACCTCGACCCGCGCGGTGGCGTAGGCGCCCTGTTCCTCCGCGCGCCGCCGTAGCTTGCCGAGGTTCCAGCGCACTTCGCTGACGTAGAAGCGGTCGATCGCGTCGATCGGCAAAGCGGGCGGCACCTCGATCACATGGAGGAGGGTGAGCTCCGCGCCTTCCACCTTCGCGACCAACGCCGCGAAGTCGACAATCTCGGTCTGGTTGAAGTCGTCGATCGGGAGGAGAATCCGATACCGCGGACGGCGACTTGGCAGGATCGACTCCACGACCTTGGAAACGCTGACGACGATTTCCTTGTTCTCGTGGAGGTAGTGGACTAGGAGGCCGATGCCGATCCATCCGAGGGCGATGAGCCAGGCGACGGGTTCGATCGCCCACAGGCTCAGCGCGATCACGAATTTGGTGCCGATGCCCAGCAGCGGAATGTATGGGAACAAGGGCATCCTGAAGTAGCGTTTGACGTCCGGCATCGTCCGCCGCAAGACGATCGCCGCCCAGTTGACCATGAGGAACAGCAGGAGGAACATGATGTCCGCGCTCGCCGCGACGGTGTTGATGTCCAGGGTCAGCGTGATCAGCACGATGATCAGCCCCGAAACCGCAATCGCGACGTGCGGTGTCCGTTTTCGCGCGTGGAGTTTGCCGAGGGCGCGGGGGAGACCGCCATCGCGACCCATCGCGAACGCCACACGGCTCGAGGAGAAAATCAAGGAGTTCAACGCCGCAAGGGCGCCAAGAGCCACTCCGAAAACAATGATTTGGAGTCCGTAGGGCATGACCTCTGCGGCGATTTCCGCGATCGCATTGTTGTTCCCGACCCAGCCTCGGGCCCCCGGCTCGAGCAGAAGACATGAGGGGCTCGGACCGGCGGCGCAATTCCCCGACGTCGCGATCGCGCTGAAAGCCACGAGAACGAAGATGATCGTCGACAGGCCGATCACGAGGAAATGCGCCCGCGGGATGTTCTTCTCCGGATTGCGCGCCTCTTCCCCGGTCTGGGCGATAATCTCGTAGCCCTCGAAGACGATGAACGTGAAGCCCATCGCGCCGAGCAGGGAAAGGAACTGGGCTCCTGGAGAATCGCCTCGGAAGAATGGTTGGAAGTTCTGGGCCGGGACGCCCGCGTGGGCGAGGTGAACGAGGCCCGCGATGATGAACGAAACGACGATTGCGACCAGGGCGATCGTGACGGCGACCTCGGATCGTCCCGTTAGCTTCGCCCCGCGATAGTTCAGGGCGATGAAGACGCCGGCGGCGAGGACCGCGAAGAGTTTCGTGAGTGCGCCTTCGTCCAACCCGAAGAGGACCAAGTTCGAGGTGACGATGATCGTCTTGACGGCGACGACCAGACCGAGCCCGAATCCGAAGATATAGAACGAGGCGACGATGCAATGGCCGAACCACGACATCCAGCCGCCGAGGAATCCCCAGGGGTCCCGCATCGAACGCCGGATCCAGAGATAGCCGCCGCCTGTCTCGGGGAACGCGGAGCCGAGTTCCATGTACGCGAAGGCGGTGAACATCGTGACGATGAAGTTCAACCCGAACGCGAGGATGAGCGATGGACCCGTGATCGCAAACCCGGGCCCGACCAGGAGGAAGATCGTCGTTCCGATCGTCGGGCCGAGCCCGATCATCGTGATCTCGAGGAGGCCGAGGTCCCGGCGGAATTTGACCTCGACCTCGCGGCCTTGTGCCACGGGTCGCGGCACACGACGGGTTCCTTATTAGGACTTCCTCGGCGCGCCAACTTGCTTCAAATACATCAGAGGGTAGTCGAGTTCCGGCATGTACCGCAGGGCTCCTACCGCCCGCGAACGCCCGACCCGCACCCTGACTTCGACATCGAGGAGGTCCTCCGTGAGGACCCCGTATCCGTACGGACCGCGAATCCGCATACGATCCCGGTCGATTCGAACTCGCACGCGTTCGACGAGGGGCTGAACGCGCGTAGCCGCCTCGATCGTGCGTTCCAGGCCGGCGGCGGTTCGTTGGGTGACCGGGGTCCCGATGTACTGATGAAGGATCGACCCGAGCTTGATCCCTGCCTCGAAGGCGGCTCGATCCCGGTCGGTTCCGGCGAAATATTTGTCTGTTGGATCGGCGGTCATCGCACCACGGCGGCGGGAAGACGAGACGGCGCATAAGCGCGACGGACAAGCATTTACTTGCCCCCGCTCATGGTGGGAATGTGCCCCGTCACGGTCACAAGTTCGACCCCGCCAACCGCGCCCACCTCGATAGTGATGCGCGACGAGCCTACCTCGATCCCGATGCGATCCTCGGTGCGTTTGGCGTCGGCCCAGGAACGGTCATTGCAGATATCGGTGCGGGAACGGGGTTCTTCGCAATCCCGGCCGCGAAGCGGGTCGGACCATCCGGCCGCGTGTACGCCTTGGACCTCGAGCCGAAGATGCTCGAAGACCTTCGAGCAAAGGCAGGCAGCGACGCTGGCGTCGTTAACATTACGATCCTCCGCTCGGAGGAAGATCGGATCCCGCTTCCCCACGGTTCCGTCGACGTCGCGTTCCTCGCCTGCGTCCTGCATGAGCTCGATGGCCCGGGCACATTGCGGGAGTGCGCGCGCATCCTCAAGGCGGGCGGCCACCTCGCGGTGATCGATTGGAAGAAAATCGGACAAGACATCGGGCCGCCGATGCGTCATCGCCTTGACGAGACGGAGGCCCGCGCATTCCTGAAGCGAAGCGGCTTTAACCCGACACGGACCTTCGAGGCGGGTCGGTACCATTATGGAATCGAGTCTCGAGTCGGACCGGCGTGACGCCGAGCTCGCTGATGTGACCCACGTCTTCCTCGACGTGGGCGGCACCCTCTTGCACTCGGACCCCGGACCCGCCGACATCTTCCATCGCGTCCTCGCCGCCAGAGGCCGGCTCATGGATCGCGATGCGATTGTGCGGCTGCTGAGGACGCCAGAGACAATCGTCACGCTGATCCGTCCATTCCCCTCGGGACGCGAAGGCGAATTCTTCCGATCCGTCAACGCGCGGATCGTTGAGCACCTCGGTATCGACTCCGACGACGCGACGCTCGACGCCATCCACGCTGAGTTCGAAGGCGGCGTCGTTTGGAAGCCGTTCGAAGAAGCGACGGCGACCCTTCGAGCTCTCAAGGAAGCAGGTTTCCGTCTTGGCGTAATCTCGAACGCCTCCCACAGCTTGCCCGAGACGTTGCAGAAGACCGGCCTCAGCCCGTATTTCGATACGATCACGTACTCGTTCGACGTCGGCGTCGAGAAGCCCGACGTCCGGATCTTCCGCCGCGCCGTGGCCCGGGCGAACGCGAGCGAGGAACACTCCATTCACATTGGCGACAGCTTCGAGGCGGACTACCTCGGCGCCCGACGGGCGGGACTCCACGCGGTCCTCGTGTGCCGCGACGGCGAGCCGCCGGCTCCCTGCCCGTACGTCCGATCCCTGGACGGCCTCGTGCCGCTCCTCGGGTCGCGACACTCTCCGCCGTGAGAATTTCGCGCTAAAGTCTTAAGCGGAAGGTGCGCGTGAGCGGGGATTCCGATGGCTCGAAAACCGATCCTTGGCGTCATTGGAGGCGGCACCACCGCTTCCGCGGAAGGGGTGACCCTCGCCGAGGAGGTCGGATTCCTGATCGCTCGCGCCGATGCGATCCTCATCTGCGGCGGTCTGAACGGTGTCATGGAGGCCTCCGCGAAGGGCGCGAAGCGAGGCGGTGGCCAGACGATCGGCATCCTACCGTCCGGTAACAAGGCGGATGCGAATCCTCACATCGACATTCCGATCGCAACCTCGATGAGCACCGCCAGGAACCTCATCATCGTCCGGACCGCGGACGCGTTAATCGCAGTGAACGGGTCCTTTGGGACGCTGAGCGAGATCGCCCACGCGCTCGACCTCGGGAAGACCGTGTTCGGTTTGCGAACGTGGCCGATGGACAAACTCGGCGTCGACTCGAAGCTCTTCGTCACGGTCGCCACGCCCCGAGAGGCGGTCG
>DATEGJ010000209.1:0-2102 GCA_035280105.1 Thermoplasmata archaeon | reverse complement strand
AGCGCCGCGGTCCCCTTCAGCCACTCCGTGTGCTTCATCTCGAGGACTTGAAGATCCTTTTCGGCCGCGGCAATCTCTGTCTCGAACCGTGCGACTCGCGCTTGCAAGTCACGAATAGTTGCCTCGGCCTGCTCCAGATGCGTGCGGATCGCCGGGAGGGATCCGACCGCCTCCGCGCGCGCGGTGATCTCGGCTTCTTTCGCTTTCAGATCCGTCTGTAAAGAGGATTGCCGCTCCTTGGCCCGTTCGAGTGCGCGTTCGAAAATCTCGAGGCGGAAGAGCTTCTGGAAGACCGCGAGCCGATTCGCACCGCTTTGCGAACCGAGTTCTTTCATCTCCTCCTGCCGCACGAAGGTCGCGTTACAGAACCCCACATAATCGAGGCCGATCACGTCTCGGATCGTCTCTTCCTTCTCGGGAATCGTGCCCTGCAGCGACTCGCCGTCGCGCAGGACCTCGAGGTAGGATTCTTTCTTCGTCGTGAAGCCACGAGTGACGTCCCACCGTTCATCCCCTTGTCGAAATCCAATGCGGACATAGCCGCCGGGTTGGCAGACGTCTGAGGTCTTCACGATCTTCAAGTCGGTCCGCGCAGTGTTCCCGAAGAGCGCAAACGTGATCGCGTCGAGGATCGACGACTTGCCTGCGCCGGTCCGGCCTGTGATGACCGTGAATTTCTCGGGGAACCGCAAGGGCGGGTTCGTCTTCTCTAGGTACCGCATGAATCCGCGCATCTCGATCTCTTCGAGGACGAATCCATCCCCCGTCGCGACGGCATCGAGGGTCGGCATCGGGGCGGCTGCGATCGCGTCGCCGTCTTTCATGCCAGAGCCTCGCGGAGAAGTCGTTGCGCCTCGACCTTGATCGTTTCTCGCTTCGGATGGTCCGCAAGGACCTTGTCGACGTATTCGGCGAGCAGTCGACCGGGGTCCAGCGTGAATTCCTCGGTCACGGTCCTCGGGCGCGATGAGGACACGAACTTGACCTCGAAGTGGAACGCGTCCCGCAGCCGCTCCGCGAGGCGCTTTTCGTCCAGGCGGTTCCGGAGCTCGTCCGGGATCACGATCTCGATTCGGACGAGGTGGCCGGCGGTGTCCGCCGGGAGGGCATCGAGGACTTTCTTCGTCACATCGTCCGCCATGCCGACACCGACGTCGACCTTGTCCATCGGCCTCGCCGGGAGCTCGACGAACGACCAGCCGCCATCCGGCCGGATCGCGAGGAACCCTTTCGGGTCGAGCCGTTCGCCCCAGTCGATTCGTTCCGGGGCGCCCGCGTAGACGATCTTGCGGCCGACCTGCTGATGCATGTGGATGTGGCCGAACACGACGAGGTCGACGGCGTCAGGGATCATGTCCGGGGTGAACGTGAAGTCGTTCGGCACGATCTCCGATGGCGTCGTGCTCGCGTACCGAACACCCTGGAACTCAAAGTGACCAAAGAGAATGCGGAGATCCGCATCCTTCAGGTCCGTCGCGCGGTTGTGGATCCACTCCCGCCATGTGCGCCGAGCGGCCTCGTAGGCCAGTTCGCGCGGGACCTCCTCTTTGGTCGTCTCCCGCACCTGCTCGACAACCTGCTCCGGGTGCATGTAAGGAATGAGGATGAAGCCGATTTTCCGGCCCGCGATCTCTCGGACTTCCTTCTTCGGTTCGCGGAAGACCTTCACGTGGCGATAGCCGCGGTAGTCGTCGAGGGATGTCGACCGCGCGGCCCGCCGCGGTTGATCGTGGTTCCCCGCGAGGATCCACACCTCGATTCCGGCGGCTCCGAGCGGCTCGATCACATCCCGTCGCACCATCTCCCGGAACACCGGTGCGACGTGGGCGCGGTCGAACAGGTCTCCCAGGATGCAGAACAGGGAAGCCTCATGCTCGATCGCCCACGACGCGGCCTTCGCGAAGTTCCCGTGGAGGTCCAAAGCCCGCTCCGAAATGCCGGTCTCGGGGTCGATGCGGAATTCGAAGTTCAGGCCCTCGTGGACATCGCCCACGCAGACGATCTCGTGCATCCTTGTGCGTGCAAGGGAGCCGGCCTACTTATAATGTCTACGAAACGGTCAGCGAAACTATCCGACGATGGGTCGGCCGACGTTCAAGGTG
>DATEGJ010000208.1:0-3253 GCA_035280105.1 Thermoplasmata archaeon | reverse complement strand
GACGGAGATCCCGCCGAATTCCTACGCGAGAGAGTGGGCGCGGGAACTGCTCGCCACCGTCGGCGCGATGGCACAGTACGACAAGTACGAAGGCTCTGCGGACAGTTACATCCAGTGAGCGACTCGTCCTCGCTCCGAGGCGAAGTCTTATCGGCGCGCTAGGCATCGCCAGCTCCGAGGGCGTGGGATGGTCGATTTCCGTAACGAGCGGACGTGGCAGAACGCGGTCGAGACCGGGAAGACCGAGGAGTTTCACGCAGCGTACGAAGCAGCCGTGGACAAAGTCCGCTCGGAGTTTGGCGGCAAGCATCCGATGGTCATTGGCGCCGAGGACGTCTGGGCCACGTCGACGTTCCCCGACCTGAGTCCGGCGAATACGAAGCTCGTCCTGGGGCTGTTCCAGAAAGGCACAAAGGCGCATGCAAAAGCCGCAATCAAGGCCGCCCGCGAAGCGTACCCGACGTGGGCCGCCACGCCGTACATGGACCGCGTTCGGATTTTCCAACGCGCGGCCGATCTGATCGGTCAGCGGAGGTTCCCATACGCCGCGTTGATGTCCTTTGAGAACGGGAAGAATCGGTACGAGGCGATGGCCGACGTCGATGAAGCGGCGGATCTCATGCGCTGGTATGTCGCGGAGATGGTGCGCAACAAAGGATTCGAGCATACCATGGGACAGTTCCTCCCGGGGGAGACTGCGCGGGCCCTTCTCAAGCCGTACGGCGTCTGGGCCGTCGTGGCTCCGTTCAATTTCCCCCTTGCGATCGCGGCAGGAATGTCGACCGGCGCGGTCATTACGGGCAACACGGCCGTTTTCAAGCCGGCGAGCGACACGCCGTACATGGGCCTAAGGCTCAACGAGGTCCTCCACGATGCGGGTCTGCCGCCGGGCGTCTTCAACTACGTGACCGGGCCCGGCTCGACGATCGGGCAAGAGTTGGTCGATAACGCGGATATCGACGGGTTTGTGTTCACGGGCTCTCGGGCGGTCGGCCTCCGCGCGTACCGCGCGTTCAGCGATTCGCGGCCGAAACCGATCATCACGGAACTCGGCGGAAAGAATCCCACGATTGTGGCGGCGAGCGCCGAGGTCGAGAAGTCGGCCCTTGGAGTCATGCGAGGTGCGTTCGGATACGGGGGCCAGAAGTGCTCGGCGTGCTCGCGAGTCCTCGTCGACCGCCGAGTCAAGGAAGCGTTCGTCCAGAGGCTTGTCGCCGAGACGCAGAAGTTGAAAGTCGGCGACCCGACCGTGCGGGACGTGTACCTCGGGCCCGTGATCAATGACGCGGCCGTGACGACGTTCAAGAAAGCCGTTACCGAGGCCGAAGGCGCCGGAGGAAAAATCTTAGTGGGCGGCAAGGTGCTCAACCGCGACGGCTACTTCGTCGAGCCGACGATCGTCGACGGACTGCCGCGGACGCATCGCATCAACAAGGAAGAGCTGTTCGTCCCGATCCTTTCGATCGTGGAGGTCAATGGGTTGGACGACGCGATCCGTGCGGCGAACGATGTCGACTACGGACTCACTGCCGGCATCTTCACCCGAGAACCGTCCGAGATCCGCCGGTTCTTCACGGAGGTCGAGGCAGGGGTCCTGTACGCGAACCGCACGGCCGGAGCGACGACCGGGGCGGTGGTTGGCGTGCAACCGTTCGGCGGCTGGAAGATGTCCGGGATCACCGGCAAGTCGGCCGGCGGCCACTACTATCTCCCGCAGTTCATGCGGGAGCAGAGTCAATCGGAGTACGTCTGAGCTCGGACCAACTCAAGGACGCAATCGACTCAGGCGCTCCCACAACCGGCTGAACCGGGAGACGCGGTGGCCGGGGAGCAGCCGCGACGGCACGGGGGTCGCCGCGGGCCACGGCGCGACGGTGGTCCTCCAGCGGTAAAGAATGTACGCGGACGGCACGAACGTCACGAATCCGAGGAAGAGCCCTAGATTCAGGACGCCGGTCGTCGTCGTGAGAATTCCCGCGACCGGCTCGACGACGATAAGGCCTAGTGTGTACGCGAACGCGCCCATCGAAAGGACGGTCGCCCGCTCCCCCGGTTCGAGCCGCCGATTCAGGAATGCGGTCGAGAGGGCGGGCTGGAGACTCCAGACGACGTAGATCGGCACCTGCATGATGACCGCACCGCGGAACTGGCCCGCGCCGTAGATTCCGAAAAACGCGCCGGATGCCAACAGAACGAGGAAGACGATCGTCCCGAACTCACCGAGGACGCGAGCGATTGTCCCCGCGAACGCCGACCACAGCGCCGCAACGACGAGAAATCCGGAAATCGATACGGCGATCTGGCTGTTCGGAAGGCCGAGGAACTGGAGGTACAGCGGGCGGTAGAGCGACATGACGTACAACGAGACGCCGAGGAACACCTGCAAGCCGATGAGAAGCGCGACGCCCTCGCGTCGCCGGACCACGCGAAAGCCTTGGACGAGTTGTGCTGTGTACGTCGGCTCGGTGACCCGTTCCACATGCGGCTCGCGAAAGGTCAAGGCGATCGCGACCGCGACGATGTTAACCGCCGCTCCGACGATCAGAGTGAGACGGAGGCCGTTGACCGGGAGGTCGCGGACCGTTTCGACGAACAGCCCGCCAAAAAACGCGCCGGCGGCGTTCGAGAGCAGTTGAATCGTCGTGTTGCGTCCGATGTACCGTGGAAATTCCGATTCGTGGCCCTCCTCGAGGAGGGTCTCGTAAAGGTAGGCGGAGGTTCCAATCGAAAATGCGGCCCCGAGGGACCAGACGACGTTTGCGAGGACGAACCCGGTGAAGCTCGTGGCGAGGCCGTAGCCCAGGATTCCGGCGGACCGGAAGACCTCACTCAGGATGATCGTTCTCTTGCGGCCGTACCGATCCGCGACAATGCCGACCGGCAGCTGGAAAAAGAGGAGTCCGATCCAGAACGCGACATCGACCAGGGTGAACTCGAAGTCGGAGCCGAGGTTCCCTCGAATCCACAAGGCCCAGAAGGGAATCCAGATCGCGAACGAGGAGGCGGCCTGGTACAGGTAGAAGCGGCGCACTCGAGCGCGCATCGCGGTTACCACGACGGCCTCCGGCGGGCCCGAACTTCGATGGGATATTATAGCGTGTTGAACTGAATGTCTACCGACACTGAGGTCCGAGCGATTCGTTGGACCTGGTAGCAATTTTTCGTCGGGATTCCGAGGCGGCCTCCATCGGTTTATCGTCTCGACAAAAACATGCCTCGTGAGGTGACCGCCCGTTCGCGATTCTGGGAAACT
>DATEGJ010000207.1:0-6807 GCA_035280105.1 Thermoplasmata archaeon | reverse complement strand
TGGGGGTCTCGCGAGACGATTCTGCGGAGAGCGTGAGCCCCGACCCGGTGATTCCTACGCGCGCCTCTCGCGGAGTTTCGCCATCGCCGCGTTGTAGTCCTCGGTCCAGAGCAGCTGAACCGCATGTTGCGATTCGAGTAGGAACCGGTTTCGGTACGGTTTCTCGTCGCCTTCGGTCAGGGCACGCTTGATCGCCTTGACCGCGTTCCGTGGCTTTCGTGCAATCAGACCGGCGAGGGTTTGGGCTTCCGCGAGCGCTTGACCCGGGGCCGCCAAATGATTCACGATCCCGAGGCGGAGGGCGTCAAGCGCCTTCACATCCTTCCCGGAGGTCAGGATCTCGAGCGCCTTCGAGCGGCCCACGATCTTCGAGAGTCGGGCGGTTCCTCCGTGGCTCGGCATCCACGCCAGCTCGACTTCCGGGTGAGAGAACAGAGCGGTCTCGTCCGCGATGCGGATGTCGCACGCGAGGGCGAGCTCCGCGCCGGCCCCGCGTGCCGACCCTGCGATGGCGGCAACGGTCGGCTTCGTGAGATGCTCGAGCGCCCAGAACGCGTCCTGGCCCCGGGTGATCCATTCCTGGGCGTCCTTCGGAGCGAGTTTCGCCCATTCCTCCATGTCGATCCCGGCCGAGAAGTTCGTGTGCTCGGCGCCCGCGACGACGACCGCACGAATCCCGTCGTCCTTCTCAAGCTCCGGGACGCGGGCTGCGAGATCGGTGATCATCGCGAGGCTCAAGACATTTCTCGGGGGATTCTCAATCCAGAGTACCGCGACCGGTCCCGGCTTCTCGACGTGGATTTTCGGCGACCGCGGCATCGGGCCTTCAGCGGACAAGGACCGGATAACCGTTACGTCCGGGCTCGGGACTGCCATACGGCTTTTAGCCTTTCTCGACCTTATCCGATTCATGCGGGGGGAGACCGTCGTCGAACGGGCGTGGTTGAACGCCTGGCCGGAAGGCGTGCCGCAATCCATCGTGTACCCGGACATCGCGGTCCACGAGCTCCTGCGCCGCACCGCTCGGGAGCACGGCGACCGTCACGCGCTCACGTTCTACGGCAGGACGATCACGTATCACGACCTGGACGCGGCCGTCGACCGCTTCGCGGCCGGGTTGCGCACGATCGGCGTGCGACCCGGAGACCGCGTATCCCTCGTCCTTCCGAATACCCCGCACTTCGTCATCGCGTTCTTCGCGGTCCTTCGGGCTGGCGCAATTGTCGTCCAGACGAACCCGCTCTACACGCCGAGGGAACTCGAGGAGCTATGGCGGGATGCCGGCGTCGAGACCGTCATTGCGCTCGATCTGTTCTGGCACAACGTGTCGAAGGCGAAGGCTTCGAGTGGCGTCAAACGCGTGATCATGTGCGACGTCGCGGAGTTCCTGAGGACGCCGCTGCGGCAACTCTATCCGATCAAGAAGAGGAAGGATCTCAAGAAGCAGGGACATTGGCCGCTAGAGATCCCGCGCGAATCCGGTATCTTCCGTTTCGCGGACCTCGCTTCGCGACCACCCGACACCAGCCGAGAAGGACGCGTCCGTCCGGACGATGTGGCGGTGCTCCAATACACGGGCGGGACGACCGGGACGCCGAAGGGGGCGATGCTCACTCACCGCAACCTCGTGGCGAACGCGTTGCAGACCGCGGCCTGGCTTCCGGCCGGAGCGAGGGGACCGGAACGGATCCTCGGTGCGATCCCGTTCTTCCATGTGTACGGGCTCACAGCGGTCATGCTGTTCTCCGTCACCCAAGGAAACGAGGTCATCCTCTACCCGAACCCCCGGGAGATCGATTCGATCCTCAAGCTCGTCACCAAGACGAAACCCAGTCTCTTTCCTGGAGTCCCGACGATGTACGTTGCGATCCTCCGCAACCCGAATCTCTCGAAGTACGACTTGCGATCGATCCGGGCGTGCATCTCGGGTGCGGCGCCGCTTCCGAACGAGGTGCGCAAGCAGTTCGAGGCCGCGACGGGCGGCCGACTCGTCGAAGGCTACGGGTTGACGGAGGCGTCTCCGATTACCCATTGCAACCCGCTGAACGGGATCGTCAAGGAGTGCATCGGCATTCCGTTCCCCGACACCGACGCGAAGATCGTGGACTCGGACGATCCGACGAAGGAACTCGCTCAAGGGGAATCGGGGGAACTCGCGGTGCGCGGTCCTCAGGTCATGAAAGGATACTGGAACAAACCGGAGGAGACGGCGGCCGTCCTGAAAGACGGATGGCTCCTGACGGGCGACATCGCGAGGATGGACGGCGATGGGTACTTTTCGATCGTCGACCGCAAGAAGGACATGATCCTGTGCTCCGGATACAACGTCTATCCGCGCGAAGTCGAGGAAGTGTTGTTCATGCATCCGGCCGTTGCGGAGGCGGCGGCCATCGGAGTACCCGACTCGTATCGAGGTGAGACCGTGAAGGCGTTCGTGGTCCTGAAGGCCGGTGCGAACGCGACCGCGGACGAGATCATCGCGTTCTGCAAGGAACGCCTCGCTCCGTTCAAAGTGCCGAAGCAAGTCGAGTTTGCGAAAGACCTCCCGAAATCTCTCGTTGGAAAGGTATTGCGGCGCGAGCTGCGCGATCGGGAATTGGCGAGGACGAAGCCAGCCGCGTAGGCCACAGAATGCGCGCGTTCGAGAAGAACGGAATCATGCGAAACTGACTTTGACCTCAGGGGTATCCAAGAATCGCCGCAAGTCTTCGGCTTCCTCCTTCATCCGCGCGCGGACCTCGGCCGAGATGGAGCGGAACGGTTCGAATCGAACGGCCAGCCGCCGACCTTGGCGTTTGTGAGACCACACGCCCGCCGCGCGGCCATTGACGAGGACAACGGGAGAGAGCCATGCAGCGGGTCGGTACACGCGTTTGTAGAATGCCGCGTCGACGACGTGGCCCTTGTCCTTGTGACCCAAAAGGAACGAGTCGAAGTACGGGAGCAGACGAACCGATAGCTCATCGAACGCGGATCGTTGCAGAGCCCGGACGTCCTTCCGAAGCATCCACGCGCGACGCCCATCCACGTCGACGGGAGCTAACTCGCGTTCGACTCGAGACCAAGTCTCGCGGGCTCGAGCGGCGGTGACGTACGTCCACCAGGTGAAATCCCCGACCGCGGCGGGGCCGAAGGCCCTCAGGTATCGCCGCAGGAGTTCTTCCTCTGCACGTTCGACGGGCATGTCCCGCCATTGCGGGATCCACGCATCGGGGCGCACGAACGTCACGCCGTCCTCTCGCTCTGGCCCCGAGCACGCTACGCCACGGACGCATGCATGGGAGAGGAGGCCTGCAACCGATAGCGTTACGCCATCCACCTCGATCGCATCGACCACCCCGCGGCTCCCCCACCCACGTTGCCTCCGGACCCGTTTCTTCGTCCCGACCGATGCACCGAGACGATCCGCCAGCTCCGCCCGGGTGAGAGGCCGGTCCAAGATCTTGCCGATCGCTTCTACAATTCGGTCGACGACATCAGCGGGAATCCCGGCCCGTTTCAGCCATGCGATGTCGCGATCCGCGCGACCGGCACAGCCCCGCACGAAGACCGCGAAGTCCTTCGACGGAACCACATGGACGGTCCCTCGCATGCACGACGCCTTCACCAGGATGCGGTCTTTCCACAAGGCGGCCTCGAGGTCCTCCAAACGGAGTCCGCGGATTCGCGACCACAACGAGAGATGTGCAGCCGACAGGATCTGCGCTTGCGCGCCCGCCATATCGCCCGCGACCTTCGCCAGCTGCGAGACCCCCGCTCGCTTTGCCAGGTGATGGCGGGAGAGTCGGAACGCCGCAACCTGGTCGGAGGAAACTTGAGCGGCGTCAGAGGTGACAGAGGCCGAGTTCATGCTGTGCGGCCCGCATCGAGCACCGCGCATAAGTGTTTGCGAAGGAGGACAGCGAATCGCCGCGCGCCTCCGAAACCTTATGCCGGACTGCGGGTTCCTCGAGACCTCGGGAATCTGGGGACACCATGGGGAAAATGGAGCGACCGAGTCTTGAAAGCCTGATCATGGACTTCGCGATGTCCCTCACTCGTCGTGCAACGTGCAAGCGCGCGCAGTTCTCGTGCGTTGTCACGTCAGGGGACATGACCCAGATCTACGGATTCGGATACAACGGAACGGCTAAGGGGTTCGACCACAATGACTGCAAAGCGGACCAACCGGGAAACTGCGGCTGCGTGCATGCCGAAATCAATGCGCTCATCAAGGTCCGGGCCAATGATCCGCGCAAGGTGTTCTTCGTCACCGGCCAGCCATGTGTGACGTGCGCGAAGGCAATCATCAACTCTGGAGCCTCGAAGATCTACTACCGCTCCACATACCGGTCCGACGAAGGCCTCGACCTATTCAAGCGAGCGAGTGTCGAAGTCGAGCGCGTCTAGGCCAGCAGCAGCTAGTGCTGTGAGCGACGACTATTCGTCGCGTGCGTTGCTTCGTGACTTGCGATCGAGTACGCTACTCCAATAGACTACTCAAGGGATGAAGTATCCAATGATCGCGCCCATCAAGAGGTACGCGATGAACGAGTAACCGATGTTGATGCCCAGGAGCTTGCCAGAACGTCCTTCGAAGATTGCACCGGAGACCGTCGTGGTCATCAAGAATCCGAACCAAACGAGGAATCCAACGACAAGCCCGCCGACGATTCCCGAGGGCAACGCGTAGAACGTTCCTCCTCGGGCGTAGGTCACAACGATCGCGAGCACCCAAGACGAGATAAACGACCCGATGAGGCCGGCCAAGAATCCCTTGGGCGCCTGCTTCCGCATTGCTTCCTTGTCCGCGTCCGTTTTCCCCAAAGCGGCCGTCCACATCTTGCCAAACGCGGGGCCGTACCAGATTCCTCCGATCACAAAGCTCACGATCGCCGCGACAATTACGCCAATCCAGGCGTTCGTGTCCATCATTGCCATTTGAGTTCCCTCTCGCCCGGCGATGCGATGACCGTCCGCTTATAGCTTTCTTAACCCGCAGGTGACGGTTCCGCTCAAAACAGAACATCTGTTCGACAGACCCGACCTTGCTTAGAGGCGGGACCGGCGTATGATCCGGAGCCGGTCTCGGCTCAGCCAGGGTCAGGAACCGAACTCGGGGCGGGGGGTGAGCGCGGCGCTGGAGTCGGCGCGATCGCTTCCGTGGCCACCGCATCGCGAGGCGGTTTCAGCAACAGGTCGCGGATGACCGGCGTGAAAGGATCGACGACTCCACCGGCGAGCCCACGTTCGCCCAATTGAGGGACGTCTGTTTCCTGAACGCCTCCGCCCACGTACACCTCGAGGTCGAGTCCCTCGAGCACACCGAGCAATCCGGGATCCGGACCGAGCTCGGTGCCGAGGCGCCGCAGATCCATTACACACACGGACCCGAATCCAATCGCCCGAAGGCGTCTTGCGACGATTCGCAAGTCGATCCGATCCTCCCGGGGATCACCCCAGACCACGTGCCCGGCCCAGTCGAGACACGGCAGTGCCTCCGATGAAAGCCCGTACAAGCCCGCGAAGGCATCGAGCGAAGCGAGCGTCTTCGATCCCGCGATCACCCGCTCGACGTCGAGCATATACCCGTCCATGATCTCCTCCGGCTCGCGTCCGCCGGAATCGAGCCAGACATCGCATCGCTTCACGAGGTGTCGCGTGACATCAAAATTCGGGTTCGCCCGATTGATCCCGCTAAGGTCGAGCATGAAGACGCGGGAAGCGTTGTATCGCGGCCCGCCGATCGCGTCCCAATACTCCTGGAACGACGCGCGGTATGCCGTCGGCACGAGCCTTGCACCGTCCCAGTGTACGCCGGTCACCGTGGCGACGCGGATCGGGATCTGGTCGAGCATCTTGATGTCGATGAGCGGATCGGTCTGGATCGGAAGCATCGGGATCGATAGGACCCCTTTCTTCGACGGCTTCGGTTCCGCGTCCCAAATTCCCTTCTTCTCCCGCTCGAATTGGGCGCGCGCCTCCGCCGTGTCGAAGAAGATCGGGAGTCCCTCGGCGCCGCACAGATGGCACACGTACGACCGGCTGTCGCTGTCGATGCCCGCGATCGGCCCCATCACGAACAGCTTCGGATGCACCTGGTCGCTCCCGCAACGACCGCACGCGGCGAAATCGCTCGGTCCAAACCGGCCGGGCATCCGCTGCCTCACTCGACGCGGATGACCTTCACGCGCTTGCCGATCCAATCCGGCGGAAGGTACACGCGGCCCGAGCTGCCGCTCTTCGCCACGACCTTCTCGAGCATCTCTTGACCGAAAACCTCGAACTTCGCTTCCTTCCGGACGCGAGCCATCTCCCGTACCCCGAACGCGTTTACGCCACACCTTCGGATAAAGCTTGCGAGGCGCGACTATCTTGTAGCTACGACCGTCGTTGGGAAGTCTCAATACGCCGTCGTCGCATCCGGCCCCCGCCATGGTCACGTCCTCGGAGAAGGGCCCTCCCGGATCGTCCTTCGAATTGTATGCGAGGTCGATGCTCGACTATTGGCTCGGGAAGAAGGTCTACGTGGAGTTCGAGCGGGACGACGGGTACCGCAGCGGCTCGGGAATCCGCACCTACTTCGCGCCGCCGAGCAAGTGGCCGCGAATGGAGCGAGAGGCGATGCGGTTCGTTCGCGGACGCGTGCTGGACATCGGGTGCGGCCCGGGCCGGCATGTCCTCTACTTGCAGAAGAAAGGCGTCGATGTCGTCGGCGTCGACGCGTCGCCGACCCAGGTCGCCCTCGCCCGGATCCGCGGTGTGCAGCAGGTCTACCAAGCAACGGTTCAGCGCCTACCGCGAGGCCTGGGGACGTTTAACTCCGTC
>DATEGJ010000206.1:0-3602 GCA_035280105.1 Thermoplasmata archaeon | reverse complement strand
TAATTTGAACGCCTTCCTCACAATCTCCGAAACCGTGTCAGGGCTCTCGACCCTCGCGTTCCATTTCGTGATCGGCCCGAACAATCGCAAGATATCGACGTATTGATGGGATTCCCGGTGGATCCTCGCAAGGTTCGCCTGAGCCGTGATCGCGACGAGGGGAGCCCGGTCGAGGAAGGCGTCCGCAACCCCGGTGACGAGATTCGTGGCCCCGGGCCCAAGGGTGGCCAGACAGACGCCCGCATCGCCGGTCATCCGGCCATAGACATCGGCCATGAATGCCGCGGACTCTTCGTGGCGCGTCAGGACGAACCGGATCGAGCTCTCGCGGAGGGCATCCATCAGTTCGAGGTTCTCTTCGCCGGGAATCCCGAAGGCGAGCCGCACGCCTTCGTTCTCGAGGCAGGCGACCAGAAGCTGAGCGGCCTTCACGAGCCCGGATGGCGGGAGGACGATTTATCCCATCCGCAGCCGAGCTGCGTGCGCGACGGCAGACTAGGCTTCGTCACGGGAGGTTGCGCGGGCGGCGCAGGGGGAGCCGGTGGAGTGCCGATGCTCGGTGCGGGATCTCGACCGGCTCCGAGATAGATGAATGCCGCGGCAACGACGGTTGCAACCAGGACGGCAGTTGCGGCGGGAAATCGGAGTTCTTGTCGCGTCCACCCGTCGAGCCACTCGGCAGGTCGACCTTCCTCGATTTCGTAGATGCGCAATTGAGATGTTGCGGTCACGCTCTCGCCTCCCCTCCCAACATCTTCTTCATACCGGTATCCGAATCCCCGTCGTGAACAACTTCGTATCCCGCGGAATCGTACAGGCTCCGGGCAATCGTGTTCCAGCGGAACACGTTGAGATAGAGTTCCCGAACGCCCTCCCTCGCAAGGGTCGCCTCGGCGGCGGCGAGTGCGGCGCGCCCAACGCCCTTTCCTCGAGCCGACGGCTCCACGGTGATCTGGTACAACCACCGCTTTGCGGGGACATCCAATGTCTTCACGGGCGGAGGTCCCACCCAGATCCAACCCACGCGGGAACCGGATGGGTCGAGGACGCTCCAGACCACATGGCCGGGCCGCGGCCCCTCGGCCGGTAGAAAGCCTTCGACGGCGTGGCGTGAGAGAGCCATCGCCTCGTCCTGCCGCCAGTGACCGGCTCGCACTTTCTGGCTCGCGAATTCGCGGATCTGTTCTTCGACGAACCGCACGTAATCCGATTTCGATACGGGGTTGAGGCGCACCGAGACGGGATTCACGGCGGGGAGAATGCCGCGCTCCCGAAGTGCCTTTCGATTTCCGACCCACAGGTTGATCCGCCGCTCACGCGGACACTCTTGCTTGGGTGCCGCAATTCGGGCAGTAGACCGCTGCGGCGGGAATCGGGAAGCCGCATCGTCCGCAGAATCCCGTTCCCGGTGGAGGCGCCACCGGGCCGACGGGAAGGGGCGTCATCACGATCGGCGAGACTGGCGGCATGACAGGTGCCGGTCCCCACTGCGGCGGAGGGACGCCGGCGTAGAGATGCTTCAGCCCTTGCCCGAGCCGCTCCTTCGTCCTCGCGTAGATCACGAGGAAGACCACGTAGCCGACGAGCGCCAGCCCCGGCGGCAAGAAGACGCCGCCAATCATGAGCTGCAGAATCCGGGACGCCTCCTGGACGGACGTCGGCGACGGATTCGACAGCAGGTCGACGACTCGAACCGTGAAGACCCCGACAACCGCGACCCCGACGATACCGAGCACCGGGATCAAGATCGACGCGATGTCGGACCACTGTCTTGTCTCCGGCGGCTGCAGAGAACGCACCATGTAGCGGTACATCTGGGCTTTCGCACCGACTCCGGCGGTCCAGAAGACGGTGATGAGGAGAGGTACGAACACCGTCGCCGAAACGCCGCCACCCGTCACGAACGCCCCGGTCCCGCCAATCACGAGGTATGCGACCAGGATCGCCGCGCCGGTCGAGAGGCTCGTCCCGATCCACTTGAAAACAATCCCGCGCGATGCATTCACCGCGTGCTCGGGGCCGTATTCGTCGGCGCCGTGATGCATGTGGAGGACGGACATCAGGCTGACGATGAAATTGATGACGAACACGATGATCAGTCCGCACGCGGCGGCCCCGAGGGCGGCCGCCAACCCGATCGCCGCCGCGGGCGTCGACGCGGAGGCGGCGAGGACCGCAGACAGACCGATGACCAGCGCGCAGATTCCGAAGATGATATCGAGAATCAGGTTGGTGTAGTAGGTTCCAACGCCGCGAATCGTCTCTGGCTTGACAACCACGGAAGGCCAATACGGGATCGGCGGTCCCGGCGGCGCGGAAACCCCCACGAATCGGCAGCAGCCGGGGAATCGATAAACATGTCGGTATTGTGAGTCACACTTGGAAAGGCGGACGAGGTCGCCGCGAGTCTCATGCTCGAAGCAGCGGGTCGAGGGGCAGCGTGAACCGCATTCGAAATCGCGGGCCGTCCACTTCGAAGCGGTAGCTTCCCTCACCGAGTTCCGCGACCTTCGGGTGGAGATTCTCTTCCTGAAACAGTGCGTCGATCTTCTCCGCTCGATGATGACGTTCGTTGCGGCAGAGGGCCTCGAACTCATGCCAGCGATGCGACAGCCCGATCCTCTCGCCGCCCCGAATCCAACAGACCGCCGCGAGGGAACGCAGGCGATTGGCGCCGCCGCGTACGGAGGCCACCGACGTGCGCAATTCTTGGGCGAGGTCCCGGATCGAGGCGGGGGATTCAGTTCGTAGTCGGCGAAGGATCTCGCGCATCGGCGGATCTTCCCAAGCCACCAGGAGTGGTTCTGCCACCCTGGGATAAAGGTCCCGGACGAAGAGGGCGAGTCGCCCGAAGAACGGCCTCGAATTGAGCAACCGAGCGGCCTTCAATGCCGTCACATGGAATCGAAGTGTGGGGAGCGGTTGAAGGAGGAGTCGCGAAACGGAACGGAGGTGGAGGCCAGGATACGCGGCGGCCGACAGCACGATCTCGAGTCGCCTCGGATTCAACAGGAGCAGCGGGCCCGCTCGATGACTGGCGAAGACCTGCGGCACGGCCTCGATGTCAAGGGCGCTCCGGAGCCGCCGCCCAATTCCCGATGGGACTCCCACGCGAGCGAATCTCGTTCCTCATGGAAGAGATTTCGGGCGCCGTTACCTCTCGGCTCGACCTCGGAACCCGGATGCCTTACTGATGACAGCCAAAGCTGGCGGCGCCAAGTCGTATTCCCCGAGTTCCGAGAGCGGAAGAAACCGCGCGTCCTGCGCATCGCTCCCGGGGAACGGATCCCCGTTGACGAACGAACAGAGCACGTCGATGAGGACATAGTGCCACCGCACTCGGTCTCCGGCCTTCTCGATGAAATCGCCGACGTCTATGACCGCGTCGGCTCGCACCCGGACGCCGGTCTCCTCGAGCGTTTCTCGGGCCGCCGCCTCCTCGACCGTCTCTCCGATTTCGAGCGTGCCGCCGGGGATGCTCCACCGTCCCTTGTTCGGCTGCGCGCCTCGGTTCACGAGGAGGACTTCGCCATCTCGGAAGACGATCACTCCGACTGCGGGGACGGGATGGGGCGGAAATTCGTGGTCCGGCGCCATTCGGG
>DATEGJ010000205.1:0-7219 GCA_035280105.1 Thermoplasmata archaeon | reverse complement strand
CGCAGAGTCTCTCGCTAAGGCCGCCGCGCTCAACCCGGCCCGGGAAGGACAATACCGCGTCGACGTCCAGAACGTCCTGCGGACCCCGGCCGATGTCCCCGTCGTCGCTCCGACGTGGCACGAACCCGCCGCAACAGCCCCGCCGAAGGTGTTGGACACCCGCCTCCTCGAAGCTCTCGATCATTACGATTCCCTCCTCCGCGCCGATCCCTCGTTGGCCGTCGCGTGGCGCACGAAAGGTGAAATCCTCGAGCGGCTCGGGCGATCCGATGAGGCCCGAAGCTGCTTCGACCGCGCGGATCTCCTCGAACAGGCAGAAGGTCGCGCCCTCCAGTCCGCGGTGCGAGGGATTCAGTCCCCGGGCCTCGCGAGCGCCGGCTCGGCAGTTGCGGCGGCCACCAACGGACGCGTCAACGGAACAAGGGCCGGTCGAACGAACGGCCGCACGAACGGGCGGACCAACGGTCGCGTCAACGGTCTCGCGGAAGGCCGCGTAAATGGCCTCACCACGGGTGCCGTCAACGGGCTCACCTTCGGACGGGGCGCGACGAACGGCCTCGTCAATGGGAACGGCTTCACGAACGGCCGCCGGGGTCGAAGCGGTGCGCTCCAGATTCCACGGCAACCGCACTGGTCCCACTCCGTCGTGGGCATCGCGGCTGTGGTCGCTCTCATGGTCATCGTCCCGATCCTCGCCAGCATGCTTTCGCCGGGACCCGGCGCTCCGTCCCCGATCATCCGGATCGACGGTGACTTCAGCGATTGGACGAATTTCCGCACGTACACGCAGTCGGCGTCCGACCCGACGCCGAACCCCGCCGTCCACCTCGTGGCGATGAAGGTCACGAATCAAGGCCGGGATCTGTACGCGTACGTGAAGGTCCAAGGCCTCATGTTCCAGGGGTCTGCCGTCAATGAGACGGACAGCATCTTCCTATTCATCGACGAAGACAACAACCGCAACACCGGCTACCCGATCGGCGATCTCGGGGCCGACTCGATGGTCGAGGTGTACGGATGGCGGGACCTGACGGCCGTGCAACATTCGGTCGGTGCGTACGTGTTCAACGAGACGGGGCAGCTCCGGTCCAACGACTGGCATCGGTTCCTCCCGCTCGGTTCTGCGGACGCGGCGTTCAACGGCCAAGAGTTGGAGATTCGGGCGACCGTGAGGAATCCCTCCACCGCTCGCGTCCTTGTCTACGCGGCGGACAACCTCGGCAACTTCGATCCCGCGGACGGATCGATCCGCGCGGCCCACTCGACCGTGATTGTCGGGCAGCAGACGATCGCGAAGGACATCGTCGCCTCCCTCCAGGTGCCGTTCCTTCGAGTTACCCTTGCGCCGATGGGAGGGGTTCCGCACCTCGCGGGCCTCAACATCACCCGACTCGGAAGCTCCGTCGATCCCGTCAACCTCACCCTCTTCAAGGACGACGGCAGCGGCGTCCTCGACGCAGCGGACACCCGCCTCTCGAACGGAACGTTGGTGGGGAACCGCATTGCCCTCTCGATGAACGAGAATCTCTCGTCCCCGGGCGTCTACTGGGTCGAGACCAAATGGTCGAATCACACGCCAGCCACAACGTTCGGGTTGACCGTGAGCGGTGTCAATACGACGGACGGTACCCCGAGCTTCCGTGCCCCTGAGACCGGCCTCGTGTAGCTTGGTGCGGCGCCCACGAACCTCCGGATCGACGGAGCGTTCGGGGACTGGCAGGGTCGCCCCTATGGCCAGGATCTCCTCGGAGACGTCGTGAACCGGACCGGATCTCTCGCGTACGACGCGAACGTCGATATCCTCGCGACCGCAGTGGATCTCGGGACGAACTTCACGGGATACAGCCGCGTGGATGGCCGGATGCTCGGAGGCCAGGACATTCCGACCTCTCGGGTTCGGACGTACCCCTCACCGCCGTCTAACAACACGACCGCCCCGAACCCAGTCGTGCCCCCGCAGGAGGGCGTTGACGTGATGTACGCCTACATCGACGCGGACAACGCGTCCGCCTCCGGGCTGTGGGCCGACGTGGGCGGTCGGACGTATGGCTTTGATTACGCCATCGCGGTCGTGGGACGAAACGGCGCCGTGAATTCGAGCGGCCTATATGCTTGGACGGCGAATCAGACCAATCCGTGGAAGCTCATCGCTCCGGTCGCCGTCGGATTGGATGCGCACCGGATCGAGTTCGCGGTCAACGCGAGCCTCATGAACCTTACGCCGGCGTACCGCGTCGTCTTCTACGCCTCCGACTGGCGGCTCGAATACGATCTCGCGCTCCCCGATGCGGCGGTTGGAACCATCCCGATCTCGATCCAAGCCGCAACGAACGTCGTCATCAACGAGGTCTCGCCCCACCCGAACCCCGAGTGGATCGAGGTGGCAAACCCGCTGGCGACCTCCGTCTCGCTGAATGGCTGGACCCTCCAAGCCCGGGGCGGCGGCAATTGGAGAACGGTGTTTACCTTCACCAACCAGGTTCTCGGCCCGTTCGGGTCCGGCTCGGAGTACCTTGCGGTCACGTTGGCGCCGAACTCGTTGCCCGATGGGAACGGTCAGGTCCGACTGAGGCAGGGAGGGACGACGATCGACCGAACCAACTATCCCGCAAGCGTGAACAACGGGCAATCCTGGTCCCGCCTCAAGGATCCGGTCACCGGCGTGCCGATTGACACCAACAGCAACGCGGACTTCTACACCTCGACCACGCCGTCGCCGGGGCAGGCGAACGACCGCCACCGGCCAACGATCACGGTGACGAAAGCGGCGAATCGCGCGACCGCGACGCCGGGCGATCTCATCGTCTACACGATCCACTACGACAACACGAACACCGGGATGGCGAAGAACGTCTGGGTCAACGACACGTTGCCGGCCGGGGTCCGGTATACGGCGAGCAGCGTCCCCTACAATTCGGTCTCCGGCTCCACATACCGGTGGATTTTCGCGAGCGTGATGCCCGGTGTCCACTCCTTCACCGTCACCGCCCAGGTCACCGCGGCCACAACGAGCGGCCAGATCCTCAGCAACACGGCGACCCTCGACTACACCGACCAGATCGCCGGGAGGATGCCCCGTTCCCAGGCGTGGGCAAACACGACCGTGAACCGCCCTATGATCACGGTCGTCAAAACCGCTACCCCGTCCTCCGCGCGACCGGGAGACCTCGTGACGTTCACGATCTACTACAATAACACTGGGAACACCGCCGCAGGGACCGTGACGATCAAGGACAGCTTGCCTATCGGCATGACGTATCAGAACGCGAACCCCGCGCCGACGTGGAACAATGCGCGAACGTTCTTCTGGAACTTCACGAACGTCGCTCCGGGCGCTCACAGTCTCACGATGACCGCCCGGGTGAACGCGACGTTCAACGGGGCACAGCTAGTGAACTGGGCGTTCTTGAACTACACGACCACGACCGGGTTCGCGCTCGTCGGGAGCCAGTCCTCCGCCATCGTCGCAATTCCCGAGCTCTCCGACATGATCTTCGTCGCCGCCGTGCCCCTCTTGATCATCGGTCTGAAAATCCGATCGAACCGCCGCAAGACGGAATAAGGTGAGTGGCTGACGGCGTTCCATGGATCGGCGGCCGTTAGAACGGCACGGTTCGCCGTCCACCACAAGGATGGACGGCTAGCGTACCTAGGTCGCCGACCCAAGCCCTCCTCGAAGGAGGGCAGGCTTCCCGCGGGCTCGCGCACCGCAGTACCGCAGGGAACGTGGGCGGGCTTAACTTCCGGGTTCGGGATGGGACCGGGTGTATCCCCGCCGCTTTGGCCGTCAAACCACTGCTAGTCCTGCCGAGAGGGTACGCGATATATCAGGGTTTCGACCCGCCGCTTCATCGGCCGATCCCCAGGATCGCCACAAGGAGGTTGCCCGCGACGAAGGCGAGGAGGAATCCGAGGAGAAGCGGGACCATGAACGGGGTCTGAGGCTGCACCCAGGCCCGCTCGATTCCCGCCGATCGGAGGCGGGCGACGTCCGCCGACGTATCGGTTCCTCGCTTGGGGAACAGGATGAGTACATGCTCCCCATGTTCCGTGATGCGTTCCATCAGCCAGACCCGCTTCGGCAGCGGATCGAGCGGGGCACGGTATCCGAGGAGCGCCTGCGGCAACGCGAAGTCTCCGCGAACGGCGTTGTAGATCAGGAGCGCGATCGGGACCGCGAGGGACACGACCGCCGCGTCGACCCAGACGACGAGGGAGAACGGGAACAAGACCCGCAACGTCGGTTGCACGATTGGGCTCACCGCGAAGAGAGGAAATGGCAAGGCGTCGGGGTACGTAGGAACGAGCAGGGAAAGCGCGATGAGTGCTTTCGCGTCTGCGCCTCCGTGCAGCACTCGGAGACGGTAGAAGACCTGGTAAACTGCGATCATGACGGGCATCGAGGCCAGTTCGGCGAGGCCCGGCGCGTTCGGTTCGTACACGAGCGGAGAGAGAAAGAGGACGGTCGCGGCGAGGAACACCGCGATGCGCGCAGGCCGGGCGTGGAATCTGTCCTCGTCGAATAGCGGGTTGCCGAAGAAGATGCCGTAGAAGAGGAGGGCGCCGGATCCCGCGATGGACCAGAGTGGCCAAGGAGCCTGTCGCAGAATAAGTTCTACCGCCAACAAGACGAGGCCGATCGTCCCGAGGCCGATCCACAGCGGGTCGCGAACGCGCCGCGTTCGAAGGTCCGATGCGGCGGCGACAAGCAAGCAGCCGGTCCCGATCGCAAGCCGCGTCGCTGCGAAGACGTCCACGGCGCAGAATCCTCCGTCGTTATTTCAATCGTTGCGTAGAACCCATCGAGCGTGCGTCAGAGTGCGATTCATGCGGTAACGACTAAATAGACCCATGCAAATAGCCGCGTTAGTCGGAGGATTTTCCGCCTCCTCCGTAGGCCGCGCGATGAACGAACCCCGTCGCATGAAGGTCAAGGTCTGCCTTGTGGGCGAGCATGCCGTTGGGAAGACTTCCCTGATCAAGCGGTATGTGCTGAACGAGTACGACGATCGTTACATTGTTACCCTCGGAGCAAAGGTCTCGAAGAAAGAACTTACGCTGAGCCCGAAAGGCAAGGATCCGGTCCAGATGGACATGACGATCTGGGACATCATGGGGTCGAAAGGATTCCGGGAGTTGTTGCGCGAGGCCTACTTCCATGGAGCGCAAGGGATCCTCGCGGTCGCCGACATCACCCGCTACGACACCCTCGAGGACATCGATTCATGGGTCGAGTCCGTTTTCCGCACGGTCGGCGAGATCCCCGTCGCGTTCGCGATTAACAAGTCGGACTTGCGCGACCAGGCGGCCTTCGGCGAGGCGCAGGTCAAGCAAGCGACCGAAGCCTTCGAGGCGCCGTACTTCTATAGTTCGGCGAAGACCGGAGAGAACGTCGAGCCATTGTTCCGAACGCTCGGCGAAACGATCGCGAAGACGGCGTCGAAGTCTGCGGCGTAGCGGGATAAACTCAAGTAGCCGGCCCATTCTGCGCCCATCGTGCTGGTCCCTGGCGTCGCCTCGGACTCCGTCCGCGTACGGGTCATCCGGGACCTCGGCCTCTTCGACGTGACGATGGCGGCCCTCGGCGCCATGGTCGGTGCCGCGATCTTTCTGCTCGTAGGTGCGACGTACGCGGTCGCCGGTTCGCTCACCCTCGTGAGCCTTGCGATTGCCGCGCTGGTCGCGGGCCTCGCCGGGATGGCGTATGCCGAACTGGCCTCGGGACGACCGGATGCCTCGGGAGGTGCGTTCGTGTGGGTGCGCAGTGCCCTCCCGGCGCCCAGTGGATTTTTGAGCGGATGGCTTTCGTGGGGCGGGCACGTGGCGGCGATGTCGCTGAGCGCCCTCGGACTCGGTTTGTTTGCCATCGAGCTTCTGCGGCCCTCTGAACACAGCGCGTTCTTCGGTCCGAATCCCATCGAGGTGAGCCTCGTCGCGTTGGCAGCCCTCGCCCTCTCCGCGGCCCTCCATTTCGCACGGGTTCATGTGTCCGCGCGGACCCTCGGCCGGCTCACCCTCGCCAAGGTGTTGGCGATCGGCGCCCTCGCGTTGATCGGCGTCGTCACAGTCCTGGCGAGGAACGCCGCCGTCGTCCCCACCGACGCGAGGCCGGGGTCACTCGGACTCATCTTGGGTGCAGGAATTCTCCTGATCGCCTTTCAAGGGTTCGAGGTCGTCGCGCAACTCGCAGACCAAACGAAACACCCGGAGCACAATCTGCCCCGCGGCTTGTTGCTCTCCCTCCTGCTGTCCGCTCTCGTCTACGCCGCGTTTCTCGTCGCGGTATTGGGCAACGCACCGGTCACGGACCTCGCGGGCTGGCCCTCGTGCAACGCCTGCCGAGGAGGCTCGGAGGACCTCGTCTTCGTGAGCCTCCCGAATTTCCTCGGGAATCCGATCACCCGTCCGGCGTTCCTCCTCGTCGGCATCGTCTCGATGTACGGTGCGCTCAATGCGAACTTCACATCGGCCATCAAGACCGCGTTCAGCATGGCGCGCGACGGACTCCTCCCGTCCATCTTCGCCCGCATCCTCGGTCGCGAGGTCCCGCCGGCCGCAGTCGCGGCATCATTCGTCGCGACCTGCTTCCTCGTCTTCTTCACGATCGAAACGATCGCGATCCTCGCGAGCCTAGCGTTCCTGGGGCTGTTCGCGTTCGTTCACGGATCCGTCATCGCAATCCGGCGGCGCGAACGCCGCAGCGGCCCGGGCTTCCGCGTGCCGTTCGTCCCGGCGGTCCCGATGATCGCCATCGCACTCAACATCGCGGTCGGCGCGGCCCTCTGGAATTTCCCGGCCACACAAGATTCTCCGATTCCTCCGGGGGTTGTGGCGACCGCCTTGGGTGCCATCTGGCTTGTGGCGGGCGTGGGGTATCATTGGCTCTCCGGTCGCGCCCAGTCGAAGGCACCGCAGGCCGCCCAGCCTCGCAGGGAGGTACGAGACCTGCTCTCCCCGACCGAAGAGCGGGTCGAGCTCGAACGGTATCGCGTGTTCCTTCCGCTCCGCGAACTCGAGGACGAAGACCTCATCGAGCTCGGCGCCCGCATCGCGCGCGCTCGGAACGCGGAGCTGAGCCTCTTGCACGTGGTCGAGATCCCTCGCAACCTGCCGCCGAAGGCGATCCGCGTCCGCTATGTCGACGAACGCATCCGGCGTCTGCAAGAGCTCGCCCAGATCGGAACGCGCCTCGGCGTCGACACCCGGCCGGTCGTAAAGA
>DATEGJ010000204.1:0-3701 GCA_035280105.1 Thermoplasmata archaeon | reverse complement strand
CGCGGGATACGGATTCTTGCAGGATGACATCGTGTCAGGGGCGGTCGAGATCGGCATCGGCGACAACACGGAATATGGTGGGACGAACCGCACGGAATTCGGGTTCGGGGGCCGACTCACGAACGCAACGGTTCGAATCGGGAACAAGACCGTCGTCGATGCCGGGCGGCTCGCCATCTGAGGATCAGCACTCGGGGATGATCGACGCGGCCTGTTGACAAACGCGGCTCATTCTCAGCGCCGCGACGCAGTACCCTCAGCCTTAAGCCGAACCGCCGCACTCTGACGACGCACCATGGTTCCGACGTCCGCGGACCCGTCCGCGCGGGAAGCCATCGACGACCTTCGAGAGCACGATCGCGAGGTCCTCGAGTTCTTGTCCCAGGAGCCGGCATCCCAGGTGGCGTTCCAAGGTCTCCGCCGCCGCCTCGGCATTCACCCGGAGCAACTCTCCCGAGCCCTCCATCGCCTCGCGGAGGGCGAACTCGTCGAACGGACGGAACTCGGATACCGCGTGACGCCCCGCGCGCTCGGCGTCCTGAGCCCGGGTTCGTTCCGAGCGGAGGAACCGGGCGTGACGATTCTGCAGACGTACCTCCCGGCCGACGTCGACCTCCGGTCGCTCGTGCAAGCGCTCCGCGGCACATGGATCGGCCCGCTGCGATGGTACGGGCTCACCGAGTCCGACGAGGGCATGCGACTCGGTTGGACCCTCGAGGACGACACGATCCGGCTCGAGACGTTCATGCGTCCCGGACAACTGATCGTCGTCGCGCACGTCGCATCCCCCGAACGACTCGACCAAGCGACCCATCTGGCCCACCAGCTGTTCCAGCACGTCGTCCGGGAAGCCTCCCGCGACCTGCATTCTGGCTTGAGCTCCTGAGCGACTTCGTTGTGACTCGCCCACAGACATTCGAGTCAACTTACTCGACCGCCGGCATAAGGGTGCGAGGTTCGACATGACCACAACGGTCGGAATACGGAGCAAGGACGGCGTCGTCCTCGCGGCGGACAAGCGTGCCTCGAAGGGATTCTTCGTCGGATCCAAGGTGGTCCAGAAGATCTTCTCGCTCGATGGCGGCACCGCGGTGGCGATCGCCGGCGGAATGTCGGACGCGGAATACCTCGTGAACCTCGCGAAAGCCGAACGACGGCTCCTCGCGTTGCGGCGCGGGTTCCCGCTGTCCGTCAAGGAAAGTGCGAAACTGATCTCGAACATCGTCTACCAGGGAATGAAGTCGTACAACCCGTTCTACGTCGAGCTCGTCGTCGCGGGCGTGGACAGCGAGGGCCCGCACGTGTACACGAGCGACATGAGCGGCGCGATCACCTCGGAGGACTTCATGTCCTCGGGGAGCGGCTCGCCGATCGCGTACGGCGTCCTCGAGCAAGGGTTTCGCAAGGAGTTCTCGCTCGACGACGCGAAGAAGCTCGCGGAGGCGGCGGTTCGAGCGGCGATGGAACGGGACCCGGGGAGCGGGAACGGCGTGGACGTGCTCGCGATCCCGAACGGTCACTCGCTGGAGATGAGCTGAGATGGCGTCAGGTGAAATGGGACGGATGCCGTTCTTCTACAACCAAGAAGGCCGGCTGGTCCAGGTCGACTACGCCCTCCAGGCGGTGTCCCGCGGCTCGACGACCCTGGGGCTGAAGACGAAGGACTTCGCCCTCCTCTCGAGTCAGGTGAAACCGACGCGGCCTCTGATGGAGCCCGCAGAGAAGGTCTACGTCGTCGACGACCACGTCGGAGCGACGGGGAGCGGGTACATCGGCGATGTGACGACGTTGCTCGATCAGTTGCGCGTCGCAGCGCAGCGCCACCGACTCGTCTACGACACGCCGATCGACGTCGGGACGCTATCGCGGAACCTCTCGGAGTATCTCCATGAGTTCACGATGTACGCAGTCCGGCCATTCGGCGCGTCCGTCCTGTTGGCGGGCGTCGATGACCTCGGCGTGCAACTGATCCAAGTGGACCCGAGCGGCACGACGTTCCGAGGAGCCGCGTTTGCGATCGGTCAGTACGCCGACGACGCCCTCGAGACAATCGTCAAGGGCTACCGCCCCGACCTGACGGTCGAGGAAGCCGTCGCCCTCGCAACGCATTCCATCGAAGGCGTGAATGGGGGCAAGAGCCAAATCGAACACGGCGTCGTGACAGGCGCCGCCAAGCGCTTCGCGATCCGCGCAACGAACGCCGGGTGAACAACCCGGCCCTTCCCTTTTCGTCTTCGACCGTCACACTGGGAACGACCTCGATCCCAAACCCGTTCACCCGCCGCTGAACCGCGGTTGAACAACGCTTATTTCAGGCTTCGGGCTATCGTGGCACCAACGTCGATGCGAATCGTGTCCCTCCTCCCCGCCGCCACGGAGCTCTGCTACGCCCTCGGCCTCGCCGACGACGTGGTCGGGGTGTCGCCGGAGTGCGATTTCCCGCCAGGGGCCCGGACGAAGCCGGTCATCAGTCGCTCTGTGCTTGCGTATGAGGGCAAGTCGAGCAGGGAGACGAGTCGCATGGTCGGTGAGCGGCTCGAGGCGGGAGGCGCATTGTACCAGGTCGATGAGTCGGCACTCCGATCCGCCGATCCGGATCTGATTCTGACGCAAGGCCTCTGTGAGGTGTGCGCGCCAGCGGTCGGCGACGTCGAGGAGGTCGCTCGACGACTCTCCCGAGTCCCGTCGATTCTCTCTCTCGATCCGCATCGGCTCGATGACTCCTTGACGGACATGGAGCGCGTGGCTCGACGATGCGGCGTCGAGGATCGCGCGGCCCACGTGATTGAGTCGGCCCGCGACCGCATCGGACGCGTGGCCAAGCGGGCCGCCGCGGCCCGTGTCCGTCCCAAGGTCATGTGCCTCGAGTGGTTCGATCCGTTGTTCGTCGCGGGACATTGGGTTCCGGAGATGGTCGACTTGGCGGGAGGCACGGATGTGCTCGCGGAGCCCGGGGAAGCGTCCCACCGCGTCGATCCGAAGGAGATCGTAATGGCGTCGCCCGACGTGGCGATCCTGATGCCGTGCGGGTTCCACCTGGACCGAACCGACGAAGAAGCGTCCAACGTGACAGGGAATCCATGGTGGGGAGATCTTCCCGCCACTCGCTCGGACCGCGCCTGGCTCGTGGATGGATCGAGCTTCTTCAACCGGCCCGGCCCGCGTCTCGTCGACGGCCTCGAGATCCTCGCCCACATCCTTCATCCGGATTTGTTCCCGCAGTCGCCCGCCCTGACCGCCGCGAAGAAATGGGGGCGCTGATGGCGAAGCTCTACACACGACGCGGCGATGAAGGCGAGACCGGGCTTCTCGGTCCCGAGCGCGTCCCGAAGGACGACCCGCGGGTGGAGGCGATGGGCGCGGTCGACGAACTGAACGCCGTAATCGGCGTCACGATTGCGGCCCAGCCGGACAAGCGGATCCGTGAGCTCCTGCTGAAGATCCAGGACGATCTCTTCACGGTCGGTGCGGAGCTCGCGATGGCGAAGTCCATCGCGAGTGCAAAGATTCCCCGCGTCTCGTCGGATCACGTCGCTCGACTCGAATCTGGGATTGAATCATACGATGTCGGAAAGATCACAGAATTCATTCTGCCGCGCGGCCCCGAAGGACTCGCCCGATTGCATTGGGCCCGGACCGTCGCGCGACGGGCGGAACGGCGGGTCGTGACCTTGTCGCGACACGAACCCGTGGCCCCGGAC
>DATEGJ010000203.1:0-3056 GCA_035280105.1 Thermoplasmata archaeon | reverse complement strand
GGATGCACGAATCGCCCATCCCGTTCAATCTCTTCGCCGTCGACGACAACCGTCGGCGACCGCATAACGCCGTCGACGTGGCTCTTTGCGAGGGTGAAACCTCCTTTGAATGAGGCCATCTGGGAGCCGAAGCCAGGGACGAACACGCCGAACGCGCGCTCGTCTTCGAGAATTCGTCCGCTAATCCGCGCTCCCGGGTTGAAGCCATAGCAGAAGTGGGCCACATTGTACATACGCTTGTCGCGGAAGTGTTTGAACCACTGCGAAAGAATGTCGGCACTGCCTCCGCCCTCGATTGAAGTGATTCGTCCGTGGCGAAGGTCCACCCGGATCGGTTCCTTCAGCGGTGCGGTCTCATCCGGAGGCCAAACGGTCCCGTCAAGAACCACCGTCCCCTCGATTGTTCGTTCGATCGCGGCCCAAGAGATCTGACCGCCGAGGTAGCAGTCTCGGCCGGGGACAACGCATTCTCCCGTGTCGAGGAGGACCGGCCGCTTTCCGATGGAGAATCGGACATCCGTCCCGGCGGACGACGTCACTCGCACGTCCTTTGCCCCGATCGTCATCCGCAACAGAGCGTTCCCGAAGGCTTTCATTGCGGGGAGGGACACGTTGCCGATGCATCGGATCATCATGTCCCCGTCCATCGCGGTGAGACACAGGTGCCTCGCGCCCGCATCCATCGCTCGCTCGAACGCCTTCGTCGTGATGAGATAGGTCCGCGCGTACTCGATCAGCACGTCGGCGGATTTCATCGCCGCCTCCATGGGCGCGGGCGGCTCTGTGCCGGGCGGTCCCTTGATCCGATACCAGACCTCGACCGGATTTCCGCCCCGCGCCTCAACCGCATCGACGGTCGCCTGCACGACACTTTCATCGGACCCGGCGTCCGCGTACACGAGGACGTTCTCTCCGCGCTTCATTCGAATGTAGTCGCGAATCAGGACCGTCGCGGCCCGACGTATGCGTTCGTCCATGTGATCCCTCACGTCATTCGGCGTTTCTTGTGGCGTTTCTCGATCGGGACGAAGTTCGTCTTGAACCCGAAGTACCGCGGGCCGAAGCCCTCGACCCCGCGCGGCGTTCGCCAGATTGGTGGGGCCCGCAAGCCGAACACCGCCACGGATTGTCCCTTCTTCAGGGTTGGATTCAGAATCGGCGCCCGGGCTTCGAGATCGAAGAGGCAGATGAGATCCGGCGCTGTCACGTCGACCTTCCCGTTTCGCCACGAGATGATGTTCTCATTCTTGAACCAGACTCGGTAGGTTGACCCGCGGTCTCGATCGGTCCCGCGCAAGCGCATCTCGCCGAATGTGAAGCCCACTTTGTCCTCGTACTTGCAGTCCGAGGCCGCCTCTCCTCTGAAGAGGAGGAATCCGTCTGTCGCGGCTAGGACTGAATCGATCGGGTCCTTCCGCGTCGCGCGGATCGCTCTTCCGACCTTCTCCGAGAATGTGAGCGAGCGCTCGACGAGTCCTTTCCGGATCTCGCCGATCCGACCCGGATGATCCGCGACCCCGACGTGGCCGCCACTGGACACCGCCATCGCCCGCACGAGCGCCTCCGCATGGAAGTCGTCCGCGACGCTTCGGATTACGGCGGTGTCCCCATACTTGTTCGCGATCCCCATCGGCGCGATCGGGATTCCCGCCACGTAGTACGTCGAATGCTGCAGGTCCGGCACGGACCGACCGGCGCCATCCGCGTCGAGGGCGGGCACACCGAGCTGCGCCGCCACCGAGAGCGCGGCGGCCGTGTTTCCTCCGCCGAGTTCCGTCGCAACCGTCGTCCCGATTGACACGCCGAGGTGTCCCTCGAGCGTCTTGACCGCGAGCCAGCACTCCCGATCTTCGTATGGCGTCTCGCCTTTCTTGAACGCGGTCTCGCCGGTCGGCGCCAGGCTGCCGCAATAGTACGGTGTCGCGGCCCACGTGTCTTGCGGGAGCTCGTCCGGATCCGCGATCCGGATCGATCGCCCCGCCTTCAGGTCCCGCTCGACGTTCTCCAGTCCCTTCTCCAACGAGCCGCCCCCTCCCGTCCCGAGGAACGCGGCGCCCACCAAGATGTCCCGCAGCGTCGGAAAGTCCATCGTCCTCATGCGCTCACCTCTTGCACGATCGATTCGGCGAAATGGCAGGCGGCCCGAGTCGTCCGGACATCGCGCAAGAACGGCTCTTCGATAGCGCATCGTTCTTGGGCCCACGGGCAGCGGGTCCGGAAGCGGCAACCGCTCGGCGGATCGAGGGCGGACGGGATCTCTCCCGGCAGCACGATGCGCCCGCGCTTCCGGCTCGGATCGGGCACAGGGACCGCCGACAGGAGCGCGCGCGTGTACGGATGCGAGCCGCGCTCGAGCACCTCCAGGGCGTCTCCGATCTCCATGAGCTTCCCCAGGTACATGACCGCGACGTGGTCGGCCAGGTAGCTGACGAGAGAGAGATCGTGCGTGATGAACAGGTAGGTTAGTCCGAGGTCCCGCTGCAGGTCCTTCAGCAGGTTGACGATCTGCGCTTGGACCGACACGTCGAGCGAGGAAGTCGGCTCATCGAGGACGAGGAAGCGAGGCTCGACCGCCAGGGCGCGCGCGATTGCGATGCGCTGGCATTGGCCTCCGCTCAGTTCGTGCGGATAGTTGCGCGTGACTTCGGGGCGCAATCCGACGCGGCCGAGGAGTTCCTTGACCCGGGCGTCGGCCTCCTCACGCGTCATGCCCTGGTGGACCCGGAGCGGCTCGGCGATCGCGGTCCCGGCTCGCATCCTCGGGTTCAGCGACCCGACGGGATTCTGGAAGACCGCCTGGAGCCGCAATCGCACCTTGCGCAACGCCTCGCCCCGCAACGCGGTCAACTCCTGATCGCCGAACCACACGCGCCCCGCGGTCGGCTCGATGATGCGCAGGATGCACCGGCCCAAAGTGCTCTTCCCCGATCCGCTCTCCCCGACCAGGCCGAACGTCTCGCCTTCCTCGATCGAGAAGCTGACGTCGTCCACCGCATGGACCGTCGCTTTTTCGAGGAGGCCCTCCCGCGACCGGAAGTGTTTCGTGAGCCCTTCGA
>DATEGJ010000202.1:0-4503 GCA_035280105.1 Thermoplasmata archaeon | reverse complement strand
CGGCGCTCGGTAATCGAAATCTGGGAGTGTCACCCGTGGGATCGGTTTACCGAGGGCCCGCTCGATTGCGCGGAGGTCCCCTTCGTCGTCCTGGGTGACGAACGTGATCGCCTCGCCCGCCGCTTCCATGCGCGCCGTCCGCCCGACGCGATGCACGTAGTCCGTCGGGACGGTCGGCACGTCGTAGTTGATGACGTGAGAGATCCCCTCCACGTCGATCCCGCGGGTGACACTCCCAGATTTCGATTACCGAGCGCCGCCCCCACCGAAGGTCCGCGGTCATGACGGCGGACACCGCCCGCGGGAAAGCCGCCGCGGCGGCGGTCCACCCCGCTGGCGGCGGGACTCGCGGCGTCGGTAGGGACCGCCATGAAATTGTATCAGCGATTTCGGATCGTCGGTGTCGAGGTGGTGGGCTTGGGCGCGTTCCTGCTCGCAATCCTGTTGTTGAATCTTCTCGAAACGAACTGGAATCCGGGCGTCGTGAGTTTCGGGTGGGTATACGCGATCATCGGCGTCACGCTGGTCCTCGTCGGATTAGAGACGTTGTCGCTGATCCGTCACATCCCCGGCGAGAACTAGGTGTTCGCCTTCGCTTCGCTCACAAGCACGATGGACCCGACGTGTTGCGAGTCTTCAGCAAGGTCTAGCAGCGTCGCTGCGAGATCCGCCCGTGAGATGTGATACGGACCGTGAGCGAGGTCCTTCGTTCCCGCCTGCATCCGCACGCGGCCGGTCTTCGGTCCGTTGCTGAGATAGGGAGGTCGGACGACCGTCCATTCGACCGGACTGGACGCAATCAGCCGTTCCATCCGGAGGAAGTCCGCGTACGGCTTCCGCAGGAGCCATCGGACGATTTGAATCGCGATCCAGGGTCGGTGTCCTTCGACCGCGGATGCACTCACGGCAATCAGGCGACGGACTCCCGACTCCCGCATCGCCTCGAGCTCGTGCCGTATGACGTCGCTCAGGAGCGTCGTTGGACCACGACCTTCTGGCGCGACAATTGAGATGACCGCGTCCTGTCCGCGGACCGCGCGTCGGACATCCTCGATCGAGCGACCGTCCCCCTGGACGACCGTGCTCAGACCGACGACGCCACGCAGTCCTTCGGGGCGGCGGGTGAATGCCGTCATCGCATGACGACGTCGGATTCCCTCTTCGATCACAAGCCGACCGGTGCGTCCGGTCGATCCGAATACGGCGATTTGCATGTTCGTTCCTCCGGGTTCTGACCCACCCAGGACTTCCCGTGGATTTGGGGTCGCGTTCTCCGCCGCTTTCGATTCGGGGAGTTTACAAGGCACCTCGCCTTGGACTCTCCGTGGACGCCAAGGACTTTCGGTTGCTCGTCGCGCTCGACGAGGACGCGCGTCGAAGCTTTCGCGTCCTCGGTCGGAAGGTCTCGCTCTCCGCGCCGGCAGTGCGGGAACGGCTCTACCGCCTCGAGGAACGGGGAATCTTGCAGGGGTACTGGGTCTCCATCAACCCGGCAGCGTTCGGCCGCGAGGACTTGCTCGTCTCGTTCGGAGGGGAGTGGACGCGGGGCGAGGCCGCTGAGGCGTTGGCCGGTCCTGAGGTCGCGTGGGTCGCCTGGAAGGTCGATGGCGGTGTGACGATGGAGGTCTGGCCTCAGGATGTCGACAAGGCAATCACCGCGCTGGCGCGATTCGTCGGTCGCGAGCCTTCCTGGCACGGCGTGTCGTACGCGCCGCTCCCACGACCGTTGTCGACCCTGGATTGGCGGGTTCTCGATGCGCTCATCGACGATCCTCGCGCGCCGGTCGAACAGCTCGCCGCCTTCACAGGACTCAGCTCGAAGACGGTGCGGAAACACATCACCGGCCTCACGCGAGATGAGGCAATCTACGTCGTGGCGCGCCTCGGATTCCTGGGAGACTCCGGAGAGATCGTATACCACCTGGCGGTCGCTGGGACGATTCCATTGCCCGATCTGCGGGGGGCCATCGCGGACGCCGTCTTGATCCACGAGACCCAAGACCCGCCCCTGAAGTACTTACTGTGCCGCGCGAACAACCTTGGCGAGCTGACCGAGGCGATCCACGCGCTCGAACGACGTCCCGGTGTCTCGTCCGTCGACCTGTCCCTGAATCGGGAGATGATCATCGGGACCGATTTCGTTCATCGCCTCGTTCGAGAACGCCTCGCGACGGCGAAGGAAACCCGGTGAGACGAACGACGACGGACAAATGAAGGCTGCCGATCACTTCGATAGGATCCGGAGCGCTTTCTCACGCATCTCGACTACGAGCCGACGGAGTTCCTCCGCCTGCCTCGGCGTCACCTCGCTCATGTTCGTCCGCAGGAGCTTCCCGGTCGCTCGGAACTCCCGGAAGAGGGCGGCCCGCTCCGGACCGACGGCCGACTCGAACGCTTTGAAACGGTCCTCGATTTCCTTGCGGCGGCTCCGTAGGTACGCCTTCCCGTCGCGCGTGATCCGATACGTCTTCCGACGGTCCTCGCCGCTGACCGACAGGTACCCTTTGCGTAGCAACGTCCTCAGAGCGGGATAAATCGCCCCTGCACTTGGCTTGTAGAATCCATGGTATCGCCCTTCGATCGCCTTGATGATCTCGTATCCGTGCATCGCGCGGCCCTCGAGCATCTGCAGGACCAGCCCTTTGAAATCGCCCTTGCCGAAGAAATGGAAGTACCCACCAAACTTCTCGGGCGCGCTCACGACGCCAGCTCCCGCCGTCGGTACCAGAGGACGGCGAGGATCCCGCCGACGATCGCGTACGCCGCGAAGACGCCGAGTGAGATTGCTGGATCCGCGACAAAGACTACCCTGCGGTCGGCGGGGGGCCCTGGGGCAACGGACAAACCGAGGACATCGGTAATGATCCCGGCCGCATGGGTCGGGACGAACCACGGATCGACGTGCGCGAACGGCAAGATCTGCCCGATGATGCCGAAGATCAGGGTGAAGAGGAAGAACGTCAGGACGGTCGCGGCGATCGTGCTCTTCAACAACGCGGAGAGGAGATACGCGATTCCCACGACGGCGGCCATGTAAGCGAGGGAGTACGCGTATGAGAGGCCGACCTCCCAGGTAAGCGAGTGCGTCACCGCGAGCGCGGCGATCGCGGCGGCCCCGAAATACAACGTCAGGACGGCGGTGCAGACGATCAGGCTGGCGGCGATCTTGCCGAGGACGAGGACCTCCCGGCGGACCGGGTTTGGGAACAGGAAATAGCCGGTGCGCTTCTCGTGTTCGGAGACGAGCGAATCTGCGGCGAACAACACGCCACCGAGGACGATCAGGAGGCTTGCGAAACTCGCAAAGGTCAACATGAACTCATTCGGGGTGGACGCATACGCGATGCCGAGGGCCGGCGGCAACCCGAGGAGGAGACCGAGGATCAACCCGACGAGGATCAGGATGCCCAGGAGGCGACGGCCCCGGATGTACCGGCGGATCTCGAAGCTTGTGACGGTGATGACTTGAGCGAAGGGACTCGCGCTCATAGGCGATCCGACTCCTGGATTTGGTCGAGGTACAGTTGTTCGAGCGATGAACCGAGAGGCCTGTACGTGGTCACCTTTAGGCCGCGGGCGATCATCGCTTCGAGGACGCGCGCCTGGGCGTCCTCGCCGCCGAAAATGCGGAGGTCGATCGTCGCATCGCCGCTCCCCTTGACGTCCGTGACCCCGGGCAGGGACGAGAGGGCCTCGAGGTCCGCCGCCGCGACCGGATGAAGGAACGTCGCTTGGAAGGTCGCCGCATCCGCGCCGCGGGAGAGCTCCCGCACGGACCCGTGGATTAAGAGTTGTCCATGATTCAGGAGCGCGACATCGTCGCAGACTTCCTGGACTTCGTTCAACAGGTGGGAGCTCATGAAGATCGTGCGGCCTTGGCCTTTCAACGACTTGATGACGTCGCGCACTTCCGCCATGCCGCGCGGGTCCAACCCCGATGTGGGCTCGTCGAGGATGAGCAGGTCCGGCTCGTGCAGGAGCGCCTGCGCGATCGCGAGGCGTTGCTTCATGCCTTTCGAGAATTCCTGCACCCGGTGGTCTGCCCAGTCGCTCATCTTGACATCCTTGATCACGATCTCGCTGCGGCGCTCGATATCCGCGGACGACATGCCGCGCAGCCGTCCCGCGTAGGCGAGCGTCTCGAGGGGCGAGAGGTAGCCGTAGAACTCCGGCGTCTCAATGACCGCTCCGACGCGAGCGAGCGCTTGAGTCGGCTCTTGGCGCGGGTCGACGCCGAAGAGCGTGGCGCGGCCGCGGGATGGCCGGATCAGGTTCGTCATGATCTTGATCGTCGTGGACTTGCCCGCCCCGTTCGGACCGAGGAACCCAAGGGAAGTGCCTTCGGGGACCGTCAGGTCCAGGGCCTTCAGCGCGGTGAAGTGACCGTACTCCTTGCCCAAACCCTCGAGGCGGACCGGGAGTGTGCCGGCGCCGGGCGGGTTGCGGGAAGCCTGCATATCAATTGCGATATATCGCGATATACTTATACTCTTTGAAGGAACC
>DATEGJ010000201.1:0-3146 GCA_035280105.1 Thermoplasmata archaeon | reverse complement strand
ACCCGGGACACGAACGCGGCGACCCGCTTCGAATCGATCCCGTATCCGAGCACCCCGTCCTCCCGCTCGACGACTTTCCCCTCCCGAAAGAGCGCGAGGGTCGGCACGACGTCGACGTCGTAGTCTTCCCACAAGGGATTCTGCTCGTCGTCCAGGTACACGGCCGCGAAGCGCCATGGCCGAGACGCCGCGAGTTTTTCGAATTCGGTCTTGAAACGTCGGCAGAACGGACACCACGTCGCCCAGAACATGACGACGGTCGGGTCCTTCGCCGCAAGGACGTCGTGCTCAAACGATTCCGGGTTGCGAACTTGGAGCATCGATGTCGTCTCAGGTCATCGTCGAGGATAAAGGTTGACCCGTGAACTTTTGCACGACCCGGAGGCCGCGCAGGGAAAGACATATACACGGTTCCCTGGATACGGCCGGGCGCTCGACGGTCTTTCGAAGGGATGGAATGGGTTCGCCCGTCGTTTCCGATGGGATTCGCAACTATTTCGCGGATCTTCAGAAAGCCGTTGAAGCGACGTACTCGATCGCACGCGCGGCGAGGGCACGGGGCTTTGACCCGGAGCTGGACGTCGAGATCCCGCTCACGGATGATCTCGCCTCCCGAGTCGAACGGCTCCTCGAACACTACGAAGTCGAGGGAGTCGCCCGACGCATTCGCGACCTTGCCAAGCACCATGACCGCGAGGAACTCGCGATCCTCGTGGCGAAGGAGATGGCTCAACGACCCGCCGCGACGAAAGAGAAAGCGGTCGAGCGGGCCGTCCGAGTGGGACTCGCGATCTTGACGGAAGGGATTCTCGTCGCGCCGCTCGAGGGCTTGGCGGGCGTCAAGATCAAACGGAATCGCGACGGCTCGTCGTATGTCGACTTGTCGTACGCCGGGCCGATCCGCTCCGCGGGCGGGACGGGTCAGGCCCTCAGCGTCCTGATCGCGGACGTCGTCCGGCGGGAGCTGGGCATCGGCCACTACCAGCCCACGCGCGAGGAGGTCGAGCGATTCAAGGAGGAGATCCCGCTCTACAAACAAGTCCAGCACCTGCAGTATGGCCCGTCCGACGAGGAAATCTCGTTGATCGTCTCGCATTGCCCCGTCGCCATCAACGGGGAGGGGACCGAGGACGCGGAGATCAGCGGACACCGGGATCTCCCGCGAATCGAGACGAACCGGATCCGCGGAGGCGCCTGCCTCGTGATCGCCGACGGCATGTGCCTGAAGGCGCCGAAGATCCAGAAACATGTCAGGAACCTGCGAATCGACGGGTGGGAATTCATCGAGGCATACCTGGCGCAAAAAACCGCACGGCCCGAGGAGACGAAAGACGAAATCGGAGTCGAGCCGAGCGAGGTGTTCATCCAGAATATCGTTGCGGGCCGTCCAGTGCTCTGCCATCCGAGTCGCGCTGGCGGGCTGCGTCTCCGATACGGCCGCACCCGGGCGACGGGGCTTGCCGCGCTTGCCTTGCATCCGGCGACGATGCACATCCTCGATGACTTCATCGCAGTCGGGACCCAGATCAAGACGGAACGCCCCGGGAAAGCCGGCGCGGTCACCCCGTGTGACTCGATCGAAGGACCGCTCGTCGTCCTGGACAACGGCGATTTCGTCGAGGCGCCGGACGCGGAGACGGCGAAGCGACTCCGACCATCGGTCCGAGTCATTGCGGACCTCGGCGAAATTCTCATTCCGTTCGGCGAGTTTCTCGAGAACAACCACGTCCTCATGCCGGGAGCCTTCTCCCTCGAATGGTACGCACAGCTTTTGCGGGAGAAACTTGGATCGTTGCCCGACGGCTGGGCCGAAGCCTCACCGTCGCTGGCACTCGCTTGGTCGCGAGACCTCGGCATGCCGTTGCATCCGCGATACAACCTATTCTACCACGACCTCACCGTCGACGAGCTCAACCTCCTACGAAATCTCATCGCGGCTCACGGCCGAATCGTCGAAGGAAAGCTCCGGGTCCCCGGCGATGAGGAACCGCGAGAGTTGCTCGTGCGACTGGGATCCCTCTATCACATCGAGAAGGACGAACTCGTGCTCGAGCGCCACACCGAGACGCTCCTCGCCACGCTCGGGATCGACGTAGAAGGCAATCGGTTGCGGCTGCGACCCGCACCGCAGGGCGATGATCCGCTCGGCTTCATCGCCTCGCTCGCGGGGTTTCCTGTGAAGGCCCGCGGACCAACGCGGATCGGAGCGCGAATGGCGCGGCCAGAGAAGGCGGCTCCCCGAAAGATGCAGCCCGCACCTCACTCCTTGTTCCCGATCGGCCATGCGGGCGGCCCGCAGCGACTCCTGGTCGAGGCCGCCGCAAAGGAGACCGTAGAAGTCGAAGTCGGCCTTCGAATCTGCTCCTCCTGCGGAAAGCGCTGGTTCCTTCCGAAGTGCTCGTGCGGCGGTCACACGATCCCGAGGAATAGCCCGTCCCGCCAGCATGTTCCCTTGGCCGCGGTCCTGCGCATGGCGCTCGAGCGCGTCGGGGAGACGAAGGCGTCGGAGATCAAGGCGGTGCAAGGGATGATCTCAAAGACGAAGACGCCGGAGGCGGTCGAGAAGGGCGTCCTTCGGGCGAAACATGAGATCTATGTGTTCAAAGATGGCACGAGCCGGTACGACATGACGAATCTGCCCCTCACGCACTTCACACCGCACGAGGCGGGGATTTCGGTCGAGACGGCCCGTCGCCTCGGATACACGCGCGACATCCGAGGCCGTGCACTGGAGGACGCGGGACAGGTCCTCGAGTTGAAACCGCAAGACGTCCTGGCCGCCCGTTCGTGTGGCGAGTACCTGGTCCAGGTTGCAGCGTTCGTCGACGACCTGCTCGACCGACTGTACGGCCTTCCGCGCTTCTACAACGCGACGGAGCCCCGAGATCTCCTCGGTCATCTGGTCGTCACGCTGGCGCCGCACACGAGCGGCGGTGTGCTCGCCCGCATTGTCGGCTTCACGGACGCCCGAGCCTGCTTCGCGCATCCGTACCTCATCGCGGCGCGTCGCCGGAACTGCGATGGCGATGAGGATTCGGTGATCCTGTTGCTCGATTGCCTCCTCAACTTCTCCCGGTCCTTCCTTCCCGACAAACGAGGCGGCCTCATGGATGCGCCTCTCGTCCTGACGACCCGGATCGATCCGA
>DATEGJ010000200.1:0-2422 GCA_035280105.1 Thermoplasmata archaeon | reverse complement strand
TAGGGATGCGCGGGACATGGCAATC
Source organism: Thermoplasmata archaeon (assembly GCA_035280105.1). Lineage (GTDB taxonomy): Archaea > Thermoplasmatota > Thermoplasmata > RBG-16-68-12 > RBG-16-68-12 > RBG-16-68-12. The sequence goes on along the minus strand of DATEGJ010000200.1, from coordinate 2,397 downwards.
ATCCAGGACATCGGCCACCTCATCATGCCGGTCGACGACATGCCGAAGGCCGTTGCGTTCTACCGGGACCTCCTCGGATTCCGTCTAGTCGGCAAGGGCAGCCCTGTGTGGACGGTCGTCGAAGTGGACGGCGGGCAGATCACCCTCTGGCGAACGGACAAGCTTTCGAAGGTGGCTTACGGACCTGGAGGCGATGACACGCCATTCGAGTTCCACGTCGAGAACTTCGAGACGGCGGCGGACCTCCTGGAATCAAAGGGCATCCGCGTGAAGCGGGTCGGCGCGAACGGCGGCGTCGTCTGGGACCCGTTCGGCAACGCGTTTCGGGTCCACGACCACCGCGAAGGCTGACGCGGACTGCGCGCGCCGCAAAGCCTTAAATCGGCGGAGCCGCTGCGCACCATCCCATGCAGCTGCGTATCCTCGAGAAGCAGAAAGACTCCGTTCGCATCGAGATCCTCAATCCTGACGACACGGTCATCTATCCGCTCATCACCGCGCTCCTGAAAGACCCGGACGTCGAGGACGCACTGTATTACACCGGACACCCGCAGCTCGACAAGCCCGTCCTGACGATCAAGGTGAAGAAAGGCAGCCCACAAGCCGCGGTCAAGCGGGTCGCGGAAGGCCTGGCCTCCGAGTTCGGCGCCGCGAAGGCGATCGTCGAGAAGGGGCCCGCATAGGCCTATGGAGCGCGGCGTCGGGATCGACCGCTACCTGACGTCCACGCGCGGGGTCGGCGGCACGATCAAAGGCCGCACGGACGATTTTGTCGTCGAGGAGATCCCGTCACCCTTCGAACCGGTGGCCGACGGCTCCGTGACGATTGCGACGATCCGCGTCCAGAACTGGGAGACGAACCGCCTCGTGCGAGAACTCGCGCGGCGCTTGCACATCAGCCGTCGCCGGATCGGCTTTGCTGGGACGAAGGACAAGCGGGCGCTGACGACGCAATCGTTTTCCTTCGAGGACGTCGCACCGGAGAAGGTGAAGGGCCTCCGGATCAAAGACCTCGAAGTCCTCGACGTCGCGCGATCGAATCGACCGCTCGAGCTCGGAGACCTGGTCGGCAATCGCTTCCGGATCGTGGTGCGCGACTTGGCGGCGCCTCCGGATGAAGCCGCCACGGCGGTCGAGGAAACGGCCCGCCAGGTCCGTGTCTTCGGCGGATTTCCAAACTTCTTCGGCGAGCAGCGGTTCGGCTCCGTGCGTCCGATCACCCATGTTGTCGGCCGCCACATCGTACGCGGGGAATTCCGCGAAGCGGTCGACGCGTACGTCGCGAATCCCCTAGACGGTGAGGATCCGGAGTCGTACGAAATCCGTGCCGCGCTCCGGGACTCCGGCGATGTTCGCACGGCCCTTCGGAGCTATCCGCGATCCTACGGATTCGAGAAGGCGATCCTCAACCGACTCGCGGTGCGGCCCGACGATCTCGTCGGGGCGCTGCGGCAATTGCCGTTCAACCTCCTCATGATGTTCGTCCACGGCTACCAGTCGTACCTATTCAACCGGATCCTCAGCGACCGGATGCGGCGCGGTATCCCGATCCATGAGCCCGTTGCGGGGGACCTCGTCCTCCCGGCCGACAAGATCGGCCTGCCCGATCGCGATCGACTGATCGACGTGACGTGTGACAACCTCGATCGCGTCATTCAGCGGTGCCGAGACGGCAAGGCGTGGGTGAGCGCCATCCTGTTCGGCTCCGAGCCCGAGTTCGCTGGAGGCGAGCCGGGCCAGATCGAGAAATCGGTCGTCGCGTCGGAAGGCCTTCGCCCGGAGGACTTCATCATTCCGGACATCCCACGCATCTCGTCGAAGGGCACGCGGCGGGAGATTCTCGCACCGCTCCGCACCCTCGCCGCACAGGTCCGAGGCGACGAGCTGCACCTCTCCTTCGATCTCACGCGCGGCGCGTATGCGACGTGCCTGGTGCGGGAATTCACAAAACCCGAAAGGGCGGTCTAGGTCCCGAGCTTCGACCAGAGATCCGCGAATCGATCGACGGCGTCGTCGTGGAAACTCGAGCGATTCGCCAGGAGCAATTTGCGGACCTCGTCGAGGTCCTTGATCGTGAAGACGCTCTCCCGCTCCCGTTTGGCGCGGAGGAGGAGTTCGCGGTTCATGAGCTTCTGAAGATGATACGACAAGGTGGATTTCGAGACGCCGACGCTCATTTGGAGTTCGGCAAACGTGCGGGAATCGTGGATCAGCAACTCGATGACGATTTTCCGTGGGACGTCTTGTCGGAGGACGGCGAGGATTCGCCGCTGCGCCTCGACGAACGCGCGGGCGATGAAGTACCGCTTGCGGTGTCCGTCCTCCTCGGACTTCAGGGTGCCGTTGCGTTCGAGGTACCCGAGATGGTACGACAGCATGCCGGTCGACATGCCGAGC
>DATEGJ010000199.1:0-4884 GCA_035280105.1 Thermoplasmata archaeon | reverse complement strand
ATAACTGTTTTCGCGTCCGACAACGCAACTTGACAAATGCCACGCCCTCGTAGTGGCGAACCGGCGTTTTCAGGATGGGCGCAGTCCGCGTCGGTTGACAAAGGACGCCAGGATGAAGTACGGTCCGCGGCTATCCCGACCGACCATGGCGAAGATGGTAGACATCGGCAAGAAACCCGACGTGCCGCGGCGTGCGGTCGCCGAAGGCGCCATCCGTCTCCGGCCCGCCACGATTCGAGCGATCCGAACGAGGAAGATCGAGAAGGGGGACCCGCTCGCCACCGCGGAAGTGGCGGCCCTTCATGCGATGAAGATGGTGTGGCAGGTCCTCCCGCACTGCCATCCGATTCCCATCACCGCGGCGGGCGTCTCATTCGACGTCCGCGGCGACCGCATCGTTGCCACGACGAGCGTCGCGGCGACGTACAAGACCGGCGTCGAGATGGAAGCGCTCTACGGCGCCACGGTGGCCCTCCTGACGATCTGGGACATGGTCAAATCCGTCGAGAAAGACGCGAAAGGCCAATACCCGAGCGCGCGAATCGAGGACGTTCGGGTCGTGACGAAAGAGAAGGGAAGGAAGGCCACCCGACGGTAGGTCTTAGAACTCCGGCATTCATTCGGTCAGGGACTGACTATGGCGGAGGATCGAAAACTTTCGATGGCGGAGGTGCGCAAGACAGTCGCGACGTCATTGGCCGCGGCTTTCGGCTTTGTGATCGCGTTGATGTGGAACACGGTGGTCCAGTCGGGTTTCGCAACCGCGGGAATTCCGCTGGGGACTACTGCGACCAAAGGGGATTGGGGAGGATGGGCGTACTTTGTCGTGAGCGCAGTCGTCATTACGGTCGTGATGGTGATCTTCATCATCGTCGTGAGCCGGGCCGCGGGTAAGGAGCCGACCAAGTAGCCTCAGACCGACTCGACAGCGAAGCCCTTTTATCGCCTTGCGGGCATGGATTCCGGCCCATGAAGGTCGTGATTCTCGACGGATACGTTGACGAACCGTCGAACTTCGGCGTGCCGCCATACATCTCGCCCTACCCGCGATACGTCGCGGGCGCCGTCCGCGATGCCGGCCACACGTGGGAGTACGTCACGATCGATCGAGTCCGTGCGGGCCATCCGCTGCACGGCGACTTGCTCGTCCTCCTCTCCGGTCCGATCGTTCCCGGCAAGTACCTGCGAAGTCTGCCGATCAGCGAGAGGGAGATTGTCCATCACGCAAACGCGTTCGAAGGACCGCGCGTTTTCGGCGGACCGCTCGCTCGATTCCGGTACTACGACGACGCCCTCGTCAAGCCGTTCGATTGGATCGCGTTGCGGGATGTTGACGCGGCAGTCTACGATCATTTGACGACGGGCGAGTGGACGCACCGCGACAAGACGATCGAGGAATGGGATCGATGGGCCGTCCTCGGCGCGGACGTGGTGCGAGAACATCCCGATTTCCCCGAGCCGCTCACGGTCGAGCTCGACACCTCGAAGGGATGTGTCCGATACATCAACAAGGGATGCTCGTTCTGCATCGAACCGATGTACGGCAAGCCGAAATTTCGCGAGGTCGACGGTATCCTCGCTGAGGTGCACCGACTCGCGGAGCTCGGCGCGGCCAACTTCCGGCTCGGAGGGCAGGCCGACTTCTTCAGCTACCAGGCGATCGGCCTCGGATCTTCCCCGACGCCCCAAATCAACGGGACGGCGATTCACGAACTGCTCCAAGGGATTCACCACGCCGCGCCAGCCCTCAAGGTCTTGCACACGGACAATGGCGATCCGGCGATGATCACCGCGCATCCGGACGAAGCGATGGCGGCGATGCAAGACCTCGTCCGATTCGCGTCCCCCGGAAACATCCTCTCCTTCGGCCTCGAGTCGGCGGATCCACGGGTCACGGAAGCGAACAACCTGAACATCGACGCGGACGGATGCCTCGAGGCGATTCGAATGGTCAACGCCGTCGGCCGGGCCCGCGGCGACAACGGAATGCCGCGGTTGCTCCCCGGGCTAAATTTTGTGACGGGCCTCGATGGCGAATCGAGGAAGACGTTCGACCTCAACCTGGCATTCCTGAAACGCCTCCTCGCGGACGGCCTATGGGTCCGCCGAATCAACATCCGCCAGGTGCGGCCGGTGCGGCGCGAGTTCGAGCCGACCGGCCTGTACCGCGAATTCCGGAAATTCAAGGAAGCGGTGCGGACCACGGTCGACCACGAGATGTTGCGCCGGGTGGTCCCCGAGGGAACGGTGCTACGGAGCGTCTTCCTCGAGATCCAGGATGGGCACGTGACGTACGGCCGGCAGATCGGCACGTATCCGATCCTCGTCGGGCTCCCATATGAGAGCCCGCTAAACCGTTTCGTCGATGCGCGCGTGGTGAGTCATGGTCAGCGGTCGATTACCGCCATCGAGTATCCGCTCGACGTGAACCGCGCGCCGATGGCGGCGATCTCGGCCTTGCCCGGAATCGGCGCAAAGCGCGCGGCGCGGATTATCCGAGCGCGGCCGTTCGAATCGTTCCCGGCGTTCGCCGCGTCCCTCGACGATCCGGCGGCCGCCGATCGGGTGGCGCCGTTTCTCGGCCTCGCCGCGTGAGTCGATCGCCCCACCGTCGGGACGATGTCAACGTCGCCGGAGAAAGTTAACCTTGTTTAAGGTTGACTTCGGAACGGGAACCTTTTGTCCCACGCCGGTCTTGCTCCGGCCGTTCTGCCATGGCGGTCCCCGCGAAGCACAAGGAGCACGCGCCGGCGTCCGCAAAGTGCGCCGTCATCACGATCTCCGATAGCCGCACCTCCGACACGGACGACTCCGGCAAACTCATCCGTGATCTCCTCCTTCGCGCCGGCCTTTCCGTCCTCTTCTCCGCCATCGTGAAAGACGAGGCGAAGCAGATTCTCGATGCGGTTGAACAGGCTTCGCGGACGTGCGAGGCGATCGTGACGAACGGTGGGACGGGACTCGCGAAGCGCGATGTGACGATTCCGACGCTCGCACCGACCTTCGAGCGGACCATCCCGGGTTTCGGGGAGCTGTTCCGGTCCCTTTCGTATCAGATGATCGGCAGCGCGGCCATGCTCTCCGGAGCCGCAGCCGGCGTGTACCATGGTCGGCTCGTGTTCTGCCTGCCAGGTTCTCCGGATGCGTGTCGCCTGGCAATGGAGAAGCTGATCCTGCCCGAGCTGGGCCATGCGCTCGGAGTGATGGGTCGATGAAACGCGGACAACCTCCCGACCGCAAACATCGGGAGCAACATTCGCACGGGATGCGCTCGCTGAAAACCCTTATTTCCTTCGACGAAGCGAAGCGAATCTCGATGGATGTCATCCGTCCGATTGAACGAACGGACCAAGTTGCTCTCCTCGATGCATCGGGGCACGTCGTTGCGGAAGAGGTCCGATCGAAGATCGACGTGCCGCTCGTCGACCGAGCCGCCATGGACGGCTACGCGGTCATCGCCCGCGAAACGTTCCGCGCCAGCAAGTCCCGGCCGACGTCGCTGCGTCGCATCGAGGTCCTCCATGCGGCCACCGTTCCACGACAGCGCGTCGTGAGCGCAACCTGTGCGCAAGTCGCGACCGGCTCGACTCTCCCGGCCGGCGCGACCGCGGTGGTCCGGTTCGAGGACACGGTCGTTGACGGTGACCTGGTGCAGATCCTCGGGCCGGTCCGCGTCGGTCAGAACGTCGGCGCGCGAGGCGCAGACATCCGACGTGGATCGATTGTGGTCCGCGAAGGGGAATGGCTGACGCCCGCGAAAATCGGCGCGTTGGCAGCGGTCGGCTCGGCCCATGTGAGCGTGTACGCGAAGCCACGCGTTTCGATCCTGACGACGGGCGATGAGATCGTGCCGCCGGGCCGCCCGATTCGACCGGGCCAGGTGTACGACATCAATACGAATACGATCGCGAGCGTCGTGCGCGCAAACGGCGGGGATCCGATTCCGCTCCGTCGGTTGTCGGATCGCTTGGCCACGTTGTCGACCGCCCTCCGTCGGGGACTCGCGAATGACTTCGTCGTTATCTCGGGGGGCTCGTCGGTCGGCGAACGGGACATTGTGGTGGACGCGGTGCGCTCCCTGGGAGACATCCTGTTCCACGGCATCGCCGTGAAGCCCGGGAAGCCGACCTCGCTCGGCCGCGTCGACGGGAAGCCAGTCCTCGGGATGCCCGGCAATCCGACGTCCTGCCTGACGAATTGCTACCTGTTCCTCGCCCCGATGTTGCGCGCGATGGCACGGCTGCCTCCCGTGCAGGATCGCGTCATCGAGGTACCGCTGGGCAAGCGAATCGAACGGACGCCCGGCCGTCTCGAGTTTCATGCGGTGCGGATCGTCGACGGACATGCCATTTCGACGTTCAAGGCGAGCAGCGCGATCACGTCGTTGGCTCGGGCCGACGGGTACATCGAGATTCCCACGGACGTCGAGCGATTCGAGCCGGGGCAAGTGGTCCGCGTTATCCTGTTCGGCGCTTCATGAACGTCGTGCCCGATTCATCCACGGATCGCATCGATTGCTGCAGGGCAAAACTTATACGCTCGCGGGATGTCGCCCGCGCCCGATGGTCCTCGTCGAGCGCGCGGCACCTCCGGATCGCCTCGACGTGGAGCGGCTCATTGCCGCCTACCTGACCTCGGAAGGCGTCAAACCGCGTCCCGAACGGATCACGTGGGCCGTCGAACAGGTCATGAAGAACCGGGTCGGTGGCGTCATCCTCGTCGCCCGCGAGAAAAAGGCGGTCGTCGGCGTCGCCCTCGCCGTGTATTCCCCCTCGGCGGAGGAGGGCCGACTCTTGGTCCTGAACGATTTCTTCGTCGACCCTGCGTGGCGACGCAAGGGAATCGGGAAGTCCCTGGCGACGCGTCTCCTCGAAGAGGCGAAGG
>DATEGJ010000198.1:0-2725 GCA_035280105.1 Thermoplasmata archaeon | reverse complement strand
AGCACCGCGCCGTACGTCGAATTGACGCGTTCTCGCGCGCCGACGATATCTGCGACCCGGCCGTTCGCGAGGAGGCTGCTCATCTCCCGGTGGATCGCCTCGAGGGGCGCGACGTCGGCCCCCAGGTCCACGCCGAGATTGACCGCGAGCGAGAGATCGCCCACCATGCCCTCCGCCTGCGTCCGGATCCGTCCCTCGACGAACGTCTGACCTTCGGCGACCGCCCGGAAGACGCCCTCGAAGTCTTGCGACGCCATCGACGCTTCCGCGCGATTGATGAGCGCCTTCAGGCTCGAGCCCTCGTCGCCGAGGTGCGGGAGGGAACTGCGCAACGCGGAGATGCGTTTCGCCGCCTGATCCGCGAGCACCTGACCGACCCGGGTCTGGACATCCGCGGTGAGTTGCAAGGCGTTTCGATACTCCTGTGCCTTCGTGGCGAGGATCGCCTCGCGAAGGAGTTTGGATGGCTCCGACAGATCGGCCCCGTTCTGCTCCCCGAGGGTGAGGATGAATTCCGCGCGTTCGATCGCCTGCATGACCGTCTCTCGTTCGGACTTGCGCAACTCGTCGAACGCCGAGTCCACCGCCCGTTCGACGTCCCCCGGATTCCGCTCTTGGTACGCCTGCCGAGCGACGGCGGCGAAGCGGCGCGCGCGGGCCGTCGAGACGCCGAATCCTTCCGCGTCAGCGAAGGCGCGATGCAGCTCCTTGAGGCGCCCTTCGACCTTCCGATACCGGTCGAGGATTTCGTCGACCGCGGCTTCCGCGCGCTTGGCATGGTCGAGGGCTTCTCGGAACGCGTTCCGTTTGATCGCTTCGCGGGCGCTGTTCATGGAGGCGACCGGTCCGTGCAAATCGATTCCCAGGTTCGAGGCCGTGGTGAACTTCTCGCGGGACGTCGCGATGACCCCGACCACGCGCTGGAGCTGGGCCTGCTGGAGATCTTGAAACGCCTGCTTCGCAAGCTGGGCGCCTTCGCGGAGGTTGCCTTTCCGGATGGCGGCGTCGGCTTTCGCAAACCGGTCTTGCGCCGCCGTTGGGTCCGCGCCGATCGACCGGGCTTCCTGGATGTAGCGAGGGACGTCCGCGATCTTGCTTACGAGGGAGCGTTGGAGCGACTTCTCGGATTCCGCACGACTCTGACGAACAGCATTGTTCGCCTTCTCGAACTCGAGGTTGGCGACATCCCCCCGCGCCCGCTCGATGAGGGCCGCCGACTTCGTCGTATCCGCGCCGAGCTCCTGCGAAGCCTTCATGAGCTCCTCCGCCTCGCGAATCTCTTTGGCCGCGACGGAGGTGAGGTCTTCCGTGACCCCGTCGAGGCCTTCCTTCGTGAAGTCCATCGCGCTCTGGAAGTCGTTGTTTTCCATCGCCGTGCGGGCACGGGAGAGGAGGTCCTCGATCGGTCGCACGTCACGGCTCATGTTCTTCGCGGCGAGGATGAGCGCTTGGACGTTCGAGAACGAGGAGGACAGGTGTTCTTGGAGGACTTTCTCGCTCCGTTTCCATGATTTCTTCGCGAGATCGATCGCATTCGGGACATCCTCCAAGGCGAGAGCCCCTTCCGCTTTCGCAAGGACGGCCTGCGACTCCGTCATGTCGGCGCCGACGCTCTTTGCGAGCATCATTAGCGACGAACTCGAATCGACGATCGCCCGAGCGCGCTCCCGGTAGATTTTCTTCCCGCGCTCGACCGCTTCGCTCGCCTTCTCAGCGGCGAGCTTGAAGTCCTTCGACGACATCGCGGCGTTCGCTTCGGCCAGCGCCTTCTCCGCCTCGACGACGTTCGCATCGACGCGCCGCGCCTGCTCGATGAGCCCTTCCGCGATCTTGAGGTTCTCCTCGGCCGCCTGCCGCGTGCGGGTCGTTTCTTTGACCCGGTCCTCGAGCTGCCTCCGCAGCTGGCTGTCGCGCAGGTACCCGCTCACGGCTCGAAGCTCCGCAACTCGGGGGACGGCATGGGCTCGTCCTCCGACGGTTGTGCGCGACGAGTTAGGAGGGTGGGCTTATAACGGCTTGCCCCATGATTATCAGAGACGATTCCCGAATGGAGGCGGCCGTGCGAGGTTACGGGCCGCGGGCGGGGTCTAGCTGTTTGCGGAGGCGACCGGTTGCGGCGGTACGACCGGGTTCTCGACTGGTGCCGGCGCGGCCGACACGTCGTCGTGATTCGGTTCCGATGGCTCAGCCTTCTCCTTGTACGGGATGCCGGCTTTCTGAGCCATCAACCGACGGATGTCGTCCCGGCCGGTCGACTTCAGCCCGAAGAACTCAGCGAAGTACCGCGTTGTCGTGAGGGCGAGCGATCGACCGGATGGTTTGCGGGCGATGAGTCCGAGGTCCTCGAGCAGTTTCGTGTGCTCGTACACCTTCGAACCGATCATGTCGAACAGGTTGCTCTGCAAGAGTGGCTGATGGTAGGCGATCAGCGCTGCAGTCTTGAGGACATCTCGATCGATCTCCGGTGGAGCGAAGCCCCGTGCGCGGTCGGCGAACTCGGACCGGATCTGCATCGTCCATTTCGTGCCGATCGGCGTGACTTCGATTGCACTGTGTCGTTGTGCGTACTCCTTCGCGAGGGCCCGCAAGTGACCCTTCACGACCTCCGGATCCAACCGGGTGGTCCGCGCGAGATCCTCGGCCGTCAAAGCCCGGCCAGCAGAGAACAATGCCGCTTCCACAATAGCGCGCTCGTTCATGGGTGGGCCTCCTGAGGACTGGCTTC
>DATEGJ010000197.1:0-4979 GCA_035280105.1 Thermoplasmata archaeon | reverse complement strand
CTTGATTACCCGGAGGCGCTGAACGACTGGGCCCGGGTGGACCTGAAGGAACTCGTGTGGGCGGAGCCCCAGAAAGTCGTGACGGCGGGCAAGATTGGAGCCGCGCTCAAGCAGCTCGCGCAAGGCGCCGAAGAGGTCGTCATCGCGACCGATTTCGATCGAGAGGGTGAACTCATCGGCGTGGAGGCCCTGGAGATGATCCGAGCCGTACGGCCGGAAGTCCGCGTGCGACGGGCTCGCTTTTCCGCCCTCACGAAGTGGGACATCGAGCGCGCGTTCGCGAACCTCGTGGACGTCGACTTCCCGCTCGCTTGGTCCGCTGAGTCTCGGCAATCCGTCGACTTGGCGTGGGGCGCGGTCCTCACCCGATTCCTCTCGATCGCGTCTCACCAGCTCGGTCGCGACTTCCTTTCCGTCGGCCGCGTCCAAAGCCCCACGCTCGCGCTCATCGTAGACCGTGAGCGGGAAATCGAGAATTTCAGTCCTCAAGAGTACTGGACGCTCCACGCGAAATTCCGAAAGGACGTGGGTGGGTCCGCGGTCGAATTCGAGACGGACCACGAACACGGGCCGTTCTGGGCGCGGCGAGAAGCGGAAGCGGCACTGGCCGCCGCAGAGGCCACTGCCCGAGGCCTCGTCACGGAGTACATCCAGAACGAGCGCGAAGAACGTCCCCCGCCGCCCTTCAACACGACCATGTTCGTGACGGAGGCGAACCGCATCGGATTCGGGGCAGCGCAGGCGATGAAGCTTGCGGAAGATCTCTACCAATCCGGATTCATTTCGTATCCCCGCACGGACAACACGGTGTACCCGTCGACCGTGAACCTCCGGACGGTCCTGGAGAAACTGACCGACTCCCCGTTCGCGCCGGAGGTCCGCGAACTGCTCGCCCAAGCTCGGATCGTCCCGAGCCGGGGACGGACCGAGGCGACCGATCACCCGCCGATCTATCCGGTCCAAGGCGTCGGCCGAGATAAGGTGAAACGAGACGATCACTGGCGAATCTACGAACTCGTCGTGCGGCGCTTCCTCGCCACGGTCGCACCGAACGCGGTCGCCGAAACCGCCGACGCTAAGATCGAGCTCGGAGGCCAGGTGTTCGTCGCCCAGGGATATCGCATCAGGGACCCCGGGTGGCGGAAGTACTATCCCTACTGGACCGTCCGAGAGGCGATTCTTCCGCCGCTCGTAATCGAGGAGAGCCTCGAGCGGGTCGGTCCGGTAGCGATGCGGGAGGACAAGACGAAACCTCCGGCGAGGTTCAGCGAAGGATCTCTCATCCAGGACATGGAGCGGCTCGGGCTCGGCACGAAGTCGACCCGGCATGAGATCATCAAGAAACTCTTCGATCGCAAGTTTGTCGAGGGCAAGTATCCGCGGCCGACGACGAGCGGACGCGCGGTCATCGAGGCGCTCGAAGATCACGCGCAACGCATCACGCAGCCCGAGATGACGGCGCACCTCGAAGCCGACATGGAGGGGATCGCGACGGGCATCCGGGCCCGCGAGGACGTCGTCCGGGAGTCGCAGCAGATGCTCAGCGAGGTCCTCGAGACCTTGGAAGCGAACCGCGAGGCGATCGGCCAGGAGATTGAGGCGGCGCTGCGGGAGCAGAATTACATTGGCAAGTGCAACGTCTGTAAGGAAGGGAACCTCACGGTCATCCGGTCCCGGCGCGGGAGCCGGTTCCTCGGATGCGATCGGTACCCCGAGTGTCGCAACACCCATCCGCTGCCGCAAATGGGAATCATCCAGACCGCTGAGGAGAACTGCCCGGAGTGCGGCGCTCCGATGATCAAGCATACGGACCGCGGACGGACGACGACGTACTGCGTCGCATCGGCCTGTCCGACCGTTCGAGAAAAGAACTTCATCGGTAAGTGCGAGAGGTGCGGGACGGGAGAACTGACCATCCGCCACGGGACGTACGGCAAACGGTTCGTCGGATGTTCGAGCTACCCGGGATGCGACAACTCGTATCCGCTGCCTCAGCGCGGACTGATCGTCCCGACCGAGGACCGCTGCAACGCGTGCGGCCATCCCGTGATCAAGGTCATCACCCGCGGGCGGCCCCCGTGGGTGCTCTGCCTGAACATGCAGTGCCCCGCGAAGAATGCAAAGAAGAAGAAAGCCGCCAAAGCGCCCAAGAAACGAACGCCGAGGAAGAAGAAGCCGGCGGCGAAACCTGAGCCGATCGCGGCGGACATTGCGACCGGCTAAGGTACAGACATAAAGCGGGCGAACTCCTGGAGCGTCCGCGATTGCAACGTGTAATTCGTGCGCTTCTCGTCCCCGATCGTTGATTGCGGTGTCTTGCCGTAATGGTGACCGGGACAGACGACCAGGGAGTCATCCATCTTCCGCACTTTGTTGAACAGCGAATCGTACATCTGTTCGACGTTCGAGCCAGGCAAGTCGACCCGCCCGCAGTCTCCGACGAACAGGCAGTCGCCGGTGAAGACATGCCCCCCGACGATATAACAGGACGAATCCGGTGAGTGACCTGGGGTGTGCACGACTTTGACCTTCAAGTCGCCGACTTCAACGACCTGACCGTCCTCGAGGACGATATCCTTACGTACATTGCTCAGGCGATGCGCCGCGACCTTCGCACCAGTCTCGTCGGCGAGGCGCTCGTTGTCGAAGATATGGTCCACGTGGTGATGGGTGTTAAAGATCAGCTCAATCGTGAACCCGTTTTCGCGAGCGGCCTTCTGCAGGATGCGGGCGTCGAAACTGGGATCGAGCACGGCCGCGATCCCGCGTCCCGGGTCACCGATCACATACCCGAAGTTTCGCATCGAGCCAATGAGCTCCTGCGAAAGGTACATTCGGCGGCGAGAGGTCGGCCGGACGGAATAAGGATTGGCCGCGCTCGCTCCGGTTGACGGGACGGATCCATGCCTGCCGCTTCCGTTCGCCATGGGTGCTCGCTGGTCCTGGAACGGGGCGTCGAAAATCTTTTCCAAGGCAGCGGGCACCGTCCAAAGTGACCGTCATCTACTCAAGCGACGCGATGCAGGGATCCGGTCTACCGGCAAACCGAAAGGAGCCGGCGCGGATGGTACGACGCCGAATCGCGTCGCTGCCTGCCAGCTCCGCATGTTGGGGAGGCCGAGTTCGGCCTCCGCCCGCGCTTCGGATATGGCGCTATCCGCGAATCTCAGCGAGACCGGCGCGATGCCTTCCGTCCACCGCGAGCCTTCGCCTTCGTGGCCTTGCGCTGAGTCCGCCGCGCCCGTGCGGGAGGCATGCTCGCCTCGTACAGGGCCAGCGTGATCCCGGTCGGGTCCTGAAAGACCGCGAACCATCCGAATCCCGGAATCTCGGTCTTCGGCATCACGACGGCGCCTCCCGAGTTTTGGATCTTCTTGAGCGTGTTTTCGATGTTCTCCGAGAGGATGTAGTCGAGGACGCCCGCGGGCATGTTGTCCGCCTTCTGGAGTCCGCCACCGGGGGCGCTCGGCGGTTCGAAGGTCGAGTAATTCATTGCCGGCATTTCCTCAAACTTCCAATTGAAGACGTCTTTGAGAAACGTCTTTGTTTTCTCGGGTTCGTTCGAATGAATTTCCACGTGCACGACGCTGTTCGGCTTCTGAACCATGGTGTTCGCTCCCCCTGTCGAATGAGGGAGAACAGGATACATTGGCGAGAATATGAAGGGATAGGGCGGAGCTCGGTGAAAGTGTCCTTGGACCCGGGTCTGGTACCGGGACCGAGACCGGGAATAACCGCTTGATCAAACGGGCCAGAACGCAGATACTGCGAGCCCGACGAGGAGCAGGACACCCGTCGCCAACGTCGCGAGGATCATTCCCGCGTTGGACGGGATGAGGGCGTGGGGGTCGCTCCCGGCCTTCCGCAGGCCACGAATAGGCTTGGCCGCCAACGGCACCGCGAGGAGGGCGGTTAACGCCCAGGGCGTGAGGTCGACCAGCAGGACTCCGAGGATGAGGATCCCATAGGCGGCCGCGACGAGGGCCGAGAAGGCGAGCGTCGCCCGCTCGACGCCGAGCCGGACCACGAGGGTCCTCTTGCCGACGGAGGCGTCGGCGGGGATGTCCGGGATCTCGTTGATCCACAGGATTCCCGCAACTAGGAAGCCCATCGAGAGGGACAAAATGATCGCGGGGAGGTCGAACGCCCGCGCGAGGACGAAGTACGTCCCAAGGACCGTCACCGGCCCGAACTCGATCCCGACGGCGATTTCGCCGAGCCCCCGATGCGCGAGTCGGAGCGGAGGGCCCACGTACGAGTAGGCGACCACCACTCCGACGATCCCTATCCACAACAGAGGCAGGCCGACCTGGCTAACGAGATAGAGCCCGATCAGCGAACCGATCGAAAGGAAAGCCAAGGCCACAGCGAGATGGGTGCGGACGTTGAGGACGCCGCGGATGAGAACCCGACCGCCCCCGGCGAAGGGATTCATGTGGCGGACCGCCAAGTCGTTTCCGCTGCGGAAGTCCCAGGCATCATTCGCCATGTTCGCGCCCATGTGAATCGACATCGCGCCGAGTAGGCAGAGAAGAAACAACCGCGGTTCGAACGCGTTCCGGATCGCCCAGGCCGCCAACGCCCCGACGAGCACGGGGACGATCGAGGCGAGGAGGAACGGCGCGCGGAGCGATTGGAGCCAGAGCCTTCCCACCGGCACCTTCGTCGGCGGGGAGAGCGGTTTCGTCACGCCCATGAACCCGACGTGCTGGCCGTCCCGCAAGACCGGCCGAACGGTGAGAATGGCGCGGAACGTGGACCCGTTTTTTCGCATCAGCATGACCTCTTCCTCGAACTTCCCCTTCTCGACCGCTTCTCGGAGAAGACGAGGCACGAGGGTCGGGACGTTCTTCGGGACGTGGAACATCGCGACGTTCATCTTGCCGACGACTTCGTCCCGGGTCCAGCCAAACAGGTCCGCCGCGTCGGCGGAGTACTGCTGGACGGTGCCCGTAAGATCGCTCGTGATGACGGATGTC